>JAZFQY010000219.1:0-2179 GCA_036445355.1 Alphaproteobacteria bacterium | reverse complement strand
CTGCTGTTGCTGCAGAAGTCCATGCTCCTGGCCGAGGGGGTCGGGCGCCGGCTGGCGCCGGATATCAATATGTGGCAGGTCGCCCAGCCGCTGATCGAGGAATGGATGGCCGAGCATGCCGGTCCCGAGGCGCGGCTGCGCGAATTCGTCACGGAGACCGCCGACACCTTGGCCCGCCTGCCGATTGTCATCGCCGAGGTCGAACGCGCCGCCCACAAGATTGCCGACGCCGGCAATCCGACCTTCGGCGGCGCGCGCCAGCCTGCGCGTTGGCCGTATTGGGCGGCCATCGCCCTCGTCGCGGCGCTGTTCCTGCTGCTGCTGTGAGGGGCGATTGCCGCTTGCGGTCATGGGCGGCCGTCACTATCTTATTCACAACCCGATGCCGTAGTTTCTTTTTCTAATTCCATCAGAGGGTTAGTGAATTATGGGTGGCCTGCGGGTGCTTCTCGTCATCACCGGCGGCATCGCCGCCTACAAGAGCCTGGAGCTCATCCGCCGTCTGCGCGAGCGCGGCGCCAGAGTGCGCTGCATCCTGACCCGCGCCGGCGCCCGGTTCGTGACCCCGCTCGCGGTCTCGGCGCTGAGCGAGGAGAAGGTCTATTCGGACCTGTTTTCCCTCACCGACGAGGCGGAAATGGGCCATATCCGCCTGACCCGCGAGGCCGACCTGGTGGTGGTGGCGCCGGCTACCGCGGACATCTTGGCGAAGATGGCCCACGGGTTCGCCGACGACCTGGCGACGGCGACGCTGCTCGCCAGCGACAAGCCGGCGATGGTAGCCCCGGCGATGAACGTTCGCATGTGGGAGCATGCCGCCACCCGCGCCAATCTGGAGACCCTGGTCGCCCGCGGCGTCACGGTGATCCCGCCGGGCGAGGGTCCGATGGCGTGCGGCGAGTACGGCGAGGGCCGGATGGCGGAGCCGGAGGAGATCCTGGCGGCCATCCAGCGGGCGGCGGGCGCCAAGGGCCTCGGCCGGCTCTCCGGCCGGCGCGCCCTGGTCACCAGCGGCCCGACCCACGAGCCCATCGACCCGGTGCGTTACCTCGCCAACCGCTCCTCGGGCAAGCAGGGTCATGCCATCGCCGCCGCCATTTCGCGACTGGGCGCCGAGACGACCCTGGTCGCGGGTCCGACGCGCCTCGCCGACCCGCCGGGAGCCTCGGTCGTGCATGTGCAGACGGCGCGCGAAATGCTGGACGCCTGCATGGCGGCGCTGCCGGTGGACGTGGCGGTGTGCGTCGCCGCCGTCGCCGACTGGCGGCCGGCCGACGCGAAGTCGCGCAAGTTGAAGAAGAACGGCGCGCCGCTCTTCCTGAAGCTGGCCGAGAACCCGGACATTCTCAACAGCCTGGCACAGGCCGGCAACACGCGGCCGGGGCTCCTGGTGGGCTTCGCCGCCGAGACCGGCGACGCGGTCGCCCAGGGGCGCAAGAAGCGCAACGCCAAGGGCTGCGACTGGATCGTCGCCAACGATGTGTCGCCGGAGATCGGTACTTTCGGCGGCGACACCAACACCGTGCATTTGATAACCGAGACCGGCGTCGAGGACTGGCCGCCCATGGCCAAGGCGGCGGTGGCGGCGCGCCTGGCCGAGCGCATTGCCGAGGCCTTGGAGCGTCCCCTGTGACCGGCGTCGAAGTGGCCGTGACCCGGCTGCCCCACGGCGCCGGACTGCCGCTGCCGGATTATCGCAGCGAGGCGGCCGCCGGCCTCGACCTGTTGGCGGCGGTGGAGGACGTGCTGGAGTTGGCGCCCGGCGCCTGGGCGCCCATCCCCACCGGCCTCGCCGTCGCGCTCCCCGCCGGCTTCGAGGCCCAGGTGCGGCCGCGTTCCGGCCTCGCCGCCGAGCACGGCGTCACCGTGCTCAACAGCCCGGGCACCATCGACGCCGACTACCGGGGCGAGGTCCGGGTGGTGCTCGTCAATCACGGCCGGGCGCCCTTCGCCGTCAGCCGCGGCATGCGCATCGCACAGATGGTCATCGCCCCGGTAAGCCGCGCCCTGTGGCGGCCGGTCGAGGCGCTGCCCGAGAGCGCGCGCGGCGAGGGCGGCTTCGGCTCCACCGGCGTCGGGCCCTGAGGCGGTGACTTGGCGCGACTGACGCGCAAGACCCTGTTCGCCATCGAAGCGGTGCTCGACATCGCCTACAATGGCGGCCCCGAGGCGGCCCAGA
>JAZFQY010000218.1:0-8230 GCA_036445355.1 Alphaproteobacteria bacterium | reverse complement strand
ACGATCTACCGCGCCTACGACCAGCAGGGGCTCGATCGCCAGTATCGCGTGACCGAGCAGGTGCCCGACTTCGCCGACTACTTCGCGGAGCTGGACGCCTCGTCCGACCGTGCGGCCGAGGCGCTCGACTGCGAGCTCGACGTCGCCTATGGCGACGGTCCGGGGGAGAAGCTCGATATCTTCCTCGTCCGCGGGCAGGGTGCGCCGATCCACGTCTTCATCCATGGCGGCTACTGGCGCGCCTTCGACAAGTCCGGCCACCGCTTCGTTGCCAGGCCGCTGGTCGGCGCCGGGGTCGCCGCGATCCTGCCCAACTACGATTTGTGCCCGAAGGTGACCATGGACGACATCGTGCGCCAGAATCGCGCCGCCATCGCCTGGACCTACAAGAACGCCGAGCGTTTCGGCGGCGACCGGGATCGCCTTTATGTCTCCGGCCATTCCGCCGGCGGCCACCTGACCGGTATGATGATGTCCACAGACTGGACGCGCTACGGCCTGCCGCCCGATGCCATCAAGGGCGGCGTCGCCATCAGCGGCCTGCACGACCTGGAGCCCATACGCCTGTGCTTCCTCAATGAGGACGTTCGTCTCGATCCCGACATGGCGCACCGCAACAGTCCCATCCACAACATCCCGAAGAGCGCACCGCCGCAGATCATTACCGTCGGCGGCAAGGAGAGCGATGAGTTCCGCCGCCAGTCGCGCGACTACTGTGATGCGTGGACCGCCGCCGGCCTCGACGGCGTGTATCTCGAAGCGCCGGGACTACACCACGTGGCGGCGGGGGCCTCGCTGGAGAAGGCGGACAGCGTCATCATGGCGGCGATCCTGACCCAGATGGGCGTCGCCTGAGGTCTAGACCGCCAGGCCATAGACGTCGCGCGCCGTATCGGCGCTGATCTTGCCGTCGCGCAGATCGCGGGCGACCGCCTCCGGGTCGCGCCGCCGCGGTTCGCCGAAGCCGCCGCCGCCGGGCGTCTCGACCCGCACGCAGCCATCCTTCGGCACCTCGACGGTGTACTTCGAGGGCAGGTCGCGCGCCTCGCCCTCGGGATCGAGGATGAACTTGGCCGGGCGCCCCTCGTGCCCGCCGTCGAGGCCCCAGGGCGGGAACTTGCGCCCGTCGGAGAGCACGGTCCAGGTGCAGGCGGCGTAGGGAAACTCGAAGTCGCGGCGCAGGCCGACCCCGCCGCGATAGGTGCCGTCGCCGCACGAATCCGGGATAATCTCGTAACGCTTGACCCGGATCGGGTAGTGCAGCTCCACCTCCTCGATGGGCGCGTTCTCCGTGTTCTGCAAGTTGGTCTGCACGCCGTCCGGGCCGTCGCTGGACGGCCGGGCACCGTTGCCGCCGGCGATGGTCTCCATGTAGCAGTAGTACTCGCCGCGGCGCGGGTCGTGGCCGCCGAAGCCGATATTGACAATGAGTCCCTTGCCGGCGGCGGGAACGCGCCCGGGCAGCGCCGGGTGCAGGGCGCGGAACACGATCTCGGTCAGGCGCGAGGCGAGCTCCCAGCCGCCGACCACGGCGCCCGGCCGCATCACGGTGCATACGAGGCCGTCGGGCCCATCCACGTGCAGGCGGTTAAGAAAGCCCTCGTTTACCGGAATGCCGTCGTCGACCAGGCAGCGAATGGCGAAAGTCACCGCGGTCTTGGTCATCGCCCGAGTGCAGTTCATCGGACAGGCGCGCTGGGCCGAGGAGCCGGAAACGTCGAGGTGCACATGTCCATCCCGGATCGTGACCTTGGCCTTCAAGCGGACGGGCTCGTCGGTGAAACCGTCGTCGTCGCGGAAGCCTTCGGCCTCGTAGACGCCCTCTGGCAGCTTGCGGAACTCGCGGTCGGTCCAGCGTTCGGTGTAGGCGATGAGCTCGTCGAAGAAGGCCTCCATGGTCGTTTTGGAGTAGCGCTGCATGAGCGTCGCCATGCGCCGGCCGCCGACGACGTTGGCCGACATCTGGGCGCGCAGATCGCCGTTGGTCTCGCGCGGGGCGCGGATGTTGGCCAGGATCAGATTGAGCACGTTGTCGTCGATCTCGCCCCCCGAGGCGACCCGGGTCGGCGGCAAGATGATGCCCTCCTGACACAGCTCGCGATTGACGCCCAGGCTCGCCGGCGCCGATCCACCGACATCGACGTGGTGCGCCATGTTGGCGACGTATCCGAGGCGCTCGCCGTCCACGTCGACGGGCGAGATGACGGTGATGTCGTTCAGGTGGCTGGCGCCCCGGTGCGGGTCGTTGATGACGATGGCGTCGCCTGGCTTCATGTTCTCAGGCCCGAACTCGCGGATCGAGGCCGGGGCGATCACCGACATCGACACCAAATGTGCCGGTTGGGCGAAGGACTGGGCAACGCAGCGCAACTTGTTGTCGAAATAGGCGCACGAGAAGTCGGCGCGCGTCTTGATGTTGGTCGAAAACGCGGCGCGGCGAATCGTCAACGCCATTTCCTCGGTCATGTTGAGGACGGCGTTGCGGATCACCTCGAAGGTGATTGGATCCATCGCCTGATGGGGCGCGTTGCTCAGGGTCGCTTCAGTTTCAGCCATATCCGTTTCCGCTCGCTCTTGGGCGGCAGCTAATCCGCGCCCGCGATCGAGATTATGAGGTTGCCGTGTCGGTCCGCCGTCAGCATCGCGCCCGGCGGCAGGACTGTGGTCGAGTCCATCTGCTCGATGACCGCCGGCCCGGCGATCTTGTCACCCGCCATCAGTTGACCGCGGTCGTAAATAGCGCAGTCGACGAGGCCGCCCGCCTCGAAAAAATAGACAAGGCGCCGCGCCTTCAGCGCCCGTTCGGCCGAGCCCTCGGCGGCGGGCAGCTGGCGCAGCCGCGGCCGATCGACCTTGCCGATTCCGATCAGCCGCAGATTGACGAACTGAGTCGGCTCGCGCTCGTTGGCGAAGCCATAGGCCTCGGCGTGGCGGGCGTGGAAGGCCTCGCTCATGGTCCCGGCGGTTTCGGCGTCGATCGCCTCGGGCACCGGCACCTTGAGCTGGTAGGACTGGCCGACATAGCACATGGCGATCTCGCGGATGATCGCCACGTCCGACTCGGCCACACTCTCGATCGACAGCAACCCACGTGTCGCCGCCTCCATCTCGCCAAAGACGGCGGTGAGCTCCGCCGGATCGGATTGGCGCGCCTCCTTCATGTAGGTGCGCACGATCTCGTGCTTGAGGTCGGTTGCCAAGAGACCCACCGCCGAGTTGAGGCCCGGCGTCGGCGGCACCAGTACGGTGCGCACGCCCAGCGCCTTGGCGATGGCCGCAGCCTGCATCGGCCCGGCGCCGCCCGACGGCACCAGCACATAGTCGCGCGGGTCGATGCCCTGCTCGACGGAGATGAAATAAAGCGCGCTGGTCATCTTGGCGTCGGCGATGTCGATGACGGCGCGCGCCGCCTCGACCACGTCCAGCCCTACCGGCTCCGCCACCTTCTCCTGAATGGCCTTGCGTGCCAGCTCCGGGTCCAGCGTCTCCTCGCCGCCGAGGAAGAAATCTGGGTTGATGCGCCCGAGCACGACGTTGGCGTCGGTGAGCGTCGGCTCCTCGCCGCCCTTTGCGTAGCAGGCCGGCCCCGGGTCGGCGCCGGCGCTCTGCGGCCCGACCGTGAGCGCCCCGCCCGGGTCGACATGGGCGATGGAGCCGCCACCGGCGCCGACCTCCACCAGGCTAATGACCGGCGTGCGCACCGGGTAGCCCTGGCCGCGCTGCGCCGTCACCGTCGCCACCGCCGAGGAGCCGACCTCGAACTCGTCGGCGATCCGGGGCTCGCCCTTGTTGACCAGCGCCGCCTTGGCCGTGGTGCCGCCGATGTCCAGCGCAAGCAGATCGTCGTAGCCGGAAAGGTGGGCGATGAAGGCGGCGCCGATGACCCCCGCCGCCGGCCCGGATTCGACCAGGTGAATGGGCTGCCGCTTGGCCACCTCGGCGGCGATGATGCCGCCGGCCGAGGTCATCATGTGCAGGCCGGAGGTGATGCCGCGCTCCTCGATGCGCTCCTCCAGGCGCGAGATGTAGGGCCCCACCCGCGGCAGCAGCACGGTGTTGACCACGGTCGTGCTGGTACGCGGGTACTCGCGGTATTCGGGGCTGATGTCGGAGGAGATGACGATCGGCACGCCGTCGCATTCCTCGGCCAGGATCTCCGCCGCGCGGCGCTCGTGGGTCGGGTCCCTGTAGGAATGCAGGAAGGCGACGGCGATGGCCTCCACCTCCTCGTCCATGAACTCGCGGGCCAGATCGCGCAAGGCCGCCTCGTCCAGCGGCGTCAGCACCTCGCCGTCGGGGCCCATGCGCTCCGGCACCCCGCGGCACAGATAGCGCGGGATCAGGGGCGTCGGCTTGACGTAGAACACGTCGTAGAGCGAGGGCCGCGTCTGGTAGGCGATCTCGAGCACGTCGCGGAAGCCCTCGGAGGTGACGAGCCCCGCCTTCGCCCCCTTGCCCTCGATGATGGTGTTGGTGGCGATGGTGGTGCCGTGCACGGTGAAGATCATCTGGCCGGGATCGAGCCCGTAATTCCTGATCGCCTTGTCGATGGCGTTGATGCAACCCACCGACGGGTCGGCCGGAACCGTGGCCACCTTGGCCACCAGGATGTCGCCCTCCGCCTCGTCGACCAGCACCACGTCGGTGAAGGTGCCGCCGACGACCCGGAACTGCCGGTTCACCGTGTCCGCCCCGATTGCCACCCTGTTCGCCCTCATGCCGGATGCCCGCTGGAGGCCTCTGGCCCCTCAATCGCTGGCAAGAATCATATCTACAATATATACGATATAGACAGGGTCATACAAAGGGGCGTCGGCGCGCGGGCGGCGGTCCGTTGCGCCATAAGGCGCCGACCAGGGAGGGGCAGGGTGGCGACGAACTACGACATCGTGGTGGTGGGCGCCGGCATCACCGGCGCCAGCGCCGCGCACTATCTGAAGAAGAAGGGCGTCGGCCGGGTACTGCTGCTCGACAGGGGCGCCGCCGCCTCCGGCGGCACCGGCAAGAGCGCGGCCATCGTGCGCAGCTACTACACAGTGCCGGTGATGATGCGCCTGGCACGCGAGGCGGTGAACCTGTTCCACAACCTGGAGGCGGAGGTGGGCAGCGACGGCGGCTACCGCGCCACCGGCTTCACTCAGCTCGTGCCGTCCGACTGGGTCGCCACCGCCGAGACGATCGTCGGCCAGCATCAGGGGCTGGGCGTCGATACCGGCTTCGTGCCGCGGGAGGAATGGGCGCAGCGCTTCCCCTGGCTCAATACCGACGGCGTCGGCGCCATCGTGTTCGAGCGGAAGAGCGGCTACGCCGACCCGGTGCAGACCACCGAGGCCTTCGTCGACACCTTCGTCAAGGCCGGCGGCGAGTTTCGGCCGAAGACGCCGGTACGCCAGCTCATGGGCCAGGGCGAGCGCATTACCGGCATTGTCACCGACGACGGCCCGATCAGCGCCGGAGGAGTGATCAACGCCGCCGGGCCCTGGGCACGCTTTCTGGCCGAGAGCGTCGGCCTCGATTTGCCGCTGGTAGCGGTGCGCGAGATCGACACCGTCTGGGAGGTGCGCGGCGATCGGCCGATGCCGACGACGCCGGTCTCCAACCCCATCGAGGCGGTCTATATGCGCCCCATGGGCGAGGGCCGCTGGCTGTTCGGGCGTGGCTATCCCAAGCCCTACCACGAGGTCGACCCGTATAATTTCAAGGAGACCGTCGACGACGACTTCGTCACCGACCTGTATGACCGTTGGGTGAAGCGCATTCCGCCCCTACAGGGGTCAAAGCTGCTCAACGGCTACGCCGCGCTCTACGACGTGACGCCGGACTGGATCCCGTTCATGGGGCCGCGCGCCGGCATCGAGGGCTACTACGACGCCAGCGGCGGCAGCGGCCACGCCTTCAAGACCGGGCCCATCTTCGCCCGCGAGCTGGTGGACTGGATCGTCGACGGCGAGGTGCGCGACGACTACCGCCAGCTCAGCCACGACCGCATCGCCGCCGGCAACCTGTTCCAGCAGTCCTTCGGCGGGAACAGGGCGTAGAGCCGAAATTTGCGATTCGGCGCTCACGGCGCCGCGGGTCTTGCCTCCCGCCGGCCGATGGTGAGGCCGGCACTGGCCGCCCCGGCCAGGGCCAGGCCGGCCGAGACCAGCATGATCATGCGGAAGCTGCCGACGAAGGCGTCGTCGAGCGCCCGATCCAGGGCCGCCGTCACCTCGGCGCCCAGTCCCGGCGGCGGCTCGGCACCGGCGAGCTTGATGCGCTCGGCGTCGAGCGCCTGGCGCGCCTCCGGCGCCAAGTCGATCCCGGTGAGGGCGCCGTCCAGCCGGCCGTTGAACGACGCCGCCACCGCGATCCCCATCACGGCGACCGCTAGGAGGGCGGCGACCCGCGACACGGCGTTGTTGATCCCCGAGGCGACGCCGGCGCGCGCGCTGTCCACGGCGCCCATCACCACCGTGGTCAGGGGCGCGACGCTGATCGCCATGCCCAGGCCGAGCACCACCATCGCCGGAAAGAATGTGGTCCAGTAGCTGCCGCCGACGCCAGGCAGGGCGAACAGCGCGAAGCCGGCGGCGGCGATTGTCTGCCCCACCACCAGGGGCAGACGTCCGCCATGGCGGCCGACCAGGCCGCCGGACCAGCGCGACAGCAGGGCCATGATGAGGATGAAGGGCAGGAACGCCGCCCCGGCCGCGGTCGCCGAGTAGCCCTGCACCTGGATCAGGTTGAAGGGGAAGAAGAACAGGCCGCCCCCGAGCGCGGCGTAGAGCAGCAGCGTGGCCACATTGGCGCCGCTGAAGCCGGGAGAGCGAAACAAGGCGAGCGGCATCATGGGCGCGGTGCCGCGCCACTCGGCGGCGATGAAGCCCGCCAGCGCCAGCCCTCCCACCGCGAGGGCGGCGCGCACCAGCGGATCGCCGAAGCCCTTGTGCCCCGCCTCGATGAGGCCCAGGACGACGGCGCCGAGGCCGAGGGTGACGAGCAGGACGCCGGCCCAGTCCAGGCGCTGCGACCGCCCGGGGGCGCGGCTCTCGGGCACGCGCGCATAGAGAATGGCCAGCACCGCCGCCGCCAGTGGGATGTTGATGAAAAAGATCCAGCGCCAGGACACGTTGTCCACCAGCCAGCCGCCGAGCACCGGACCAACCGCCATGGCGAGGGCGGTGAGGCCGGACCAGGTGCCGATGGCCCGCCCGCGCTGTGCCTGGTTGAAGGTGTGGCTGATCATCGCCAGGCTGCCCGGGACGAGCATCGCCGCGCCGACGCCCTGGACCGCGCGGGCGGCGATGAGTTGGCCCACGTCCGGGGCCGCGCCGCACCACAGTGAGGCGGTGGCAAAGACGGCGGCGCCGGCGGCGAAGACACGGCGCCGGCCGAAATGGTCGCCCATCACTCCGCCGACCAGGATCAAGGCGGCGAGAAACAGGGCGTAGGACTCCACCACCCACTGCAACTGAATGATGGTGGTGTCGAACTCCCTTTGCAGCACCGGTAGCGCCACATTGACCACCGTGCCGTCGATGAAGGCCATGCTCGAGCCGATGATGGTGGCGGCGAGCACCCAGCGCCCCTGGGACTTGGTGCAGGGGGCACATTCCGGCGCGGCGCGCATGACACCGTCGTCGCACGGCTGTAGAAAAACATTGGCCATATCCGCTGCCCCCGTCGCGATCGTCGGCACACGAGTCTAGCGAACGAGGACGGTGCTGGCCACGGCGCCGGCCGAGGTGGGTATCGCGCCGTGATTGCCGACGGCGCAATTTCCATGCATCTTCCCGGGAGCCAGTGTCCCGAATCCGTAATTCGAGGGATCGAATTCCGGGTTCAAAGGGACACTAACTATCTGAATCACACTAGCCCCGTCTCCGGCGAAGTCCAGCCACGAGGTCCCGACGTGCCATTCCATCTCATCGCCCGCGCCAAGGCGAAAACCGTTCATATCACCGCCCTCGCCGCCGCGGATTACAAGGGCTGGCTCAAGGGGCGGCCCAAGCGGGTGCGCGAGTGGTTGATGGCGACGGGTTATACCGGCGAGGACGGTACGCACGCGCTCCTGCCCGGCGCCGATGGCAGGCTCGAGGGCGTGGTGTTCTGCCACCGGCCGGACGGGGAGATGTGGTCATGGAGCGGCCTGGCCGAGGCGCTTCCCGGTGGCCGCTACCGCATCGACGGCGAGCTGCCGCAACCGGCCGCCAACCGGGCGGCGTTGGGCTGGGCGCTGGCCGGCTAT
>JAZFQY010000217.1:0-7072 GCA_036445355.1 Alphaproteobacteria bacterium | reverse complement strand
TAAAACTGATGGTTTGAGCTGCGACATCATCGTTGCGGCATAAAATGAGTTCGCGGCCCGTAAATACAAAGTCGTTGTCGTTCACATCATCCCCGGCAGCCCAGGTGCGGCGACCTGACCCAGCTTCTGCCCAAGGTGCATGTCGTGCTCGCCAGCATCGACAAGGTGGTGCCGACGCTGGAGGACGCGACCACCATTCTGCGCGTGCTAGCGCGCTCGGCGACGGGGCAGGAATACAGCGTCTACACAACCTTCTCGACCGGCCCGCGCCGGGCGCAAGATCCGGACGGGCCGGAGGAGTATCATGTGGTGATCCTGGACAACGGCCGCTCCTCCATGCTCGGCGGGCCGCTCCACGAAATGCTGCGCTGCATCCGCTGCGGCGCGTGCATGAACCACTGCCCGGTCTATCAGGCCGTCGGCGGCCACGCCTATGGTTGGGTCTATGTCGGCCCCATGGGCGCGGTGCTCAGCCCCGCCTTCCTCGGCATCGCCCAGGCGGCGCACCTGCCCGGCGCCTCCACATTCTGTGGCCGCTGCGAGGAGGTGTGCCCGATGCGCATCCCCCTGCCCAAGCTGATGCGCCACTGGCGCGAGCAGGAGTACGCGCGGCGGCTGACCCCGTTCGCCGCGCGCCTGGGCCTGCGCATGTGGGCCTTCTTCGCCCGTCGGCCGGGGCTCTATCACTGGACGGCGGCGCTGCAGATAAGCGCCTTGGCATTTGCCGGGCGGCGGCGCGGGCGCTTTCGCTGGCTGCCCTTCGCCGGCGGCTGGACGCGCCACCGGGACTTCCCGGCGCCGGAGGGCGCCACCTTCCAGCAGCAATGGGCGGCGAGGCGGCGGTGAGCGCGCGAACGCAGATCCTGGCCGCGATTCGCCTTGGCGTCGGCCGCAAGGGCGGCGACGGCGCGGAGGAAGCGGCACGCGCGCGCCTCGCCGGCCATGCTCGTCACCTGATCCCGGCCCGGGCCTCGGGCAGCCGCCGGGCGCTCGTCGACCGCTTCGTCGACATGGCGACGGCAGTGGACGCAACCGTCGCCCGGGTGCCCGACATGGCGGCCGTGCCCAAGGCCTTGGCCGACTATCTGGCGGGCGAGAACCTGCCCGCGCGCGTGGTCATGGCGCCGGACGGGAGCCTCGACGCGGCGCCGTGGGCGGAGGCGGCGCCCATGCTCGAGATCCGCCGCGGCGCGCCGCAGGATTCGGACCCGGTGGGCGTCACCTCGGCCGCCGCCGGGGTCGCCGAGACCGGCACCCTGGTCATGCTCTCCGGGCCGGAGCATCCCTCGACCCTCAACTTCATGCCCGAGACTCACGTGGTCGTTCTGCCAGCGGAACGGATTGTCGGCGCCTATGAGGACGCCTGGGACCGGGTGCGCGCCCGGGCGGACGGCGGCCCGCTGCCGCGCACCGTCAACCACGTCACCGGACCGTCGCGCTCGGGCGACATCGAGCAGACCATGCTCCTCGGCGCCCACGGACCGCGGCGACTGCACGTCATTCTGGTCGGCGATGGCGGCGCGTAAGGGCCGGCCGCCGGGCCTGAGCCGTGCCGACACCGAGCTGTTCCGCCGCGCCATGAAGGGGGTGAAGCCCCGCCACGACAGGGAACTGAACGTTCCGGATGTGGAATGGTCCAGGCCGCCGCCCGAGCCGATACCCGAGCCGCTGCCCGGGTCAGTCCCGGCAAAAGCACGCAGCGGCAAGGCGGCGCCCGGTAAGCTGCCGGAGCTGCGCCCGGGCGTCATGGCCGGGGTCGACCGACGCACGGCGGAGCGCCTGCGCCGGGGCCGGCTCTCGGTAGAGGCCACTCTGGACCTCCACCGCCATACCCAGGACGAGGCGCACCGCGCCCTCATGGGATTCATCACCGACGCCGCCGCCGAGGGGCGGCGCTGCGTACTGGTCATCACCGGCAAAGGCGCGCTGAGCGAGGGCGGCGGGGTGCTGCGCCGCCAGGTGCCGCACTGGCTCAATCAGCCGCCCTGTCGCGAGCGTGTGCTGGCAATTGCCGAGGCCAGGCCCGAGCATGGTGGCGCCGGCGCGCTCTATGTGCTGTTGCGCCGGCGGCGGTGAGGCGCCTGGGGTGACTCCGTTCGGCGCCAAGGTACGCGCTCTGCGCCGGGCGCACGGTGTCACCCTGACGCGCATGGCGGCGGAGCTCCTGCGCACCCTCGGGGAGCCGTGACGGCGCGGTCACGAATTCAACCACAGAGACACTGAGTTGGTTTTTCGACGCGGTCCCTTCGTCTGTGGGCGATTTCTGTGCCTCAATGGTTCCGGTTGTAATCTCGCGCCAGTCGATCGGACGAGGTGATTTGCCATGCTGCTCAAGGGCTCGTGCCACTGCGGCGCGGTCAAGTTCAAGCTGCGCTCCCACACACCCTATCCCTACAACCGCTGCTACTGCGCCATCTGCCGCAAGACGGCCGGGGGCGGCGGCTACGCCATCAACATCATGGGCGAGGCCGATACGTTTGAAGTGGAGGGCAAGCGCCATCTGGGCGTATACCGGGCGCGCCTGAAGCGCGGCAAGGGCACGGTGGCGAGCCCGTCGCGGCGCCACTTCTGTATGCGCTGCGGCAGCGCGCTCTGGGTGTGGGACGCGGATTGGCCCGAGTGGGTCTATCCCTTCGCCTCGGCCATCGACACCAGGCTGCCGGTGCCACCGCGGCGCACCCATCTCATGCTGGGCTCGAAGGCGCCGTGGGTGGAGGTGTGGGCCAAGCGCGGCGACAAGCGGTTCCAACGCTACCCCGACGAGGGCATCGCCGACTGGCACAAGCGTATGGGCTTGGCGGTGAGGTAGGGGGTGAGGTTTCTTGATTACCGCTGCAGGACGGCCATTCCGATGCGTGGCTTTGATTGTCCCGGCCTGGGCCGTGAGACGGAAATTCGGATGCGCCCGCCCAACGCGACCAGCCATCTGGTTAATCGATCTATGGTCACGGCATTGTGACGCCCGCTTAGGACCTTGGACAGTGTGGGCTGGTCTGTTCCGCAAAGAATGGCGGCCTCAGCCTGGGTCAGTTTTCTGACGCGGATATAGTGGGCCAGCAGCGTGATCAGGTCGGACTTGACCGCAAGCTCTTGGGATTCAATCTGATCGAAGCCGATATCAAGGAATACGTTGCCACTGCTCTTTTTCGCCGCCATGTGATCCTCTATCGCACCCTATAGGACCTGGCATCCTTTAGCCGTTGCCTGATACGCTTTTGGATCTGCTGTGGAATTCTCTTTCCGGTTTTGGATTTCTTAACAAACGCATCCAAGACGAAAATTCCGCCCTTGAGCTTGGTCGCATAGACGACAAGATATGTATTGTCCCTTCCTGCAGCTCCTAATTCGAAGACGCCGCCGCCAAATCCCGTGAGAGGCTTGGCAATGTCAGGCGTCGCGCCGTTCTGTACCTGTCGTAAAGCGAAGCCCAGCTGCACCTTGGTCGATTGGGGGAAGCGAGAGAGCTGTTCCTTACTGTCCCCAACCCAAAATAGGTCACGAGTAACATATGGCATATTTGCCATAATGTCAATGCCTGTTTCCTTAACGCGGTATTACGTAACGCTTTGAAATTATGCTGTGAATTCTCTTTGGTTGGTTGACATGTGGGCCGGCGCAATTGAGAAGTCCGACAATCATGCCGGTACCGTGGATTATCTTGCGTCCTACGTTGGTTCAGCCCGATGGAGCGCGCCGGAACGTCGGCCGTCATACTTCGACAAGCTCAGTATGAGGGCCTCAGCCTGTCGAAGGGCGATGCCCGCCCCTACAAAATAAACTTGCTCAAATCCACGTTCTTGGCCAGCTCGCCGACGGTTTCGTGGACGTAGGCGGCGTCGATGACGATGGTCTCGCCGCCGCGGTCGGTGGCGGTAAAGCTGATCTCCTCCAAGAGGCGCTCCATCACCGTGTGCAGGCGCCGCGCGCCGATATTCTCGATGCTCTTGTTGATGTCGGCCGCCAGATCGGCGAGCGCGTCGATGGCCTCCTCCTTGAAGTCGAGGGTCACCTCCTCGGTACCCATGAGGGCGACGTATTGGCGCACCAGGCTGTTCTCCGGCTCGCGGAGGATTCGGGCGAAGTCGTCGCGGCTGAGCGCTTGCAGCTCGACCCGAATGGGCAACCGCCCCTGCAGCTCGGGCAGGAGGTCGGAGGGCTTGGCCATGTGGAAGGCGCCCGAGGCGATGAACAATATGTGGTCGGTCTTCACCGCGCCGTGCTTGGTGGCGACGGTGGTGCCCTCGATCAGCGGCAAGAGGTCGCGCTGCACGCCCTCGCGGCTGACGTCGCCGCCGATACGCTCGGAGCGGGCGGTGATCTTGTCGATCTCGTCGAGGAAGACGATGCCGTTCTGCTCCACCAACTGGATGGCATCGGTGACGATCTTCTCCTGGTCGACGAGCTTGTCGCTCTCCTCAGCTATCAGCACCTCGTAGCTTTCGGCGACGCCCATTCGGCGCGGCTTGGTGCGTGAGCCGAAGGCCTTGCCCAAGATATCGTTCAGGTTGAGCATGCCCATCTGGGCGCCGGGCATGCCGGGGATGTCCATCGTCGGCAGGCTGATCGAGGCCTGGTCGGCGACCTGGACCTCGATCTCCTTGTCGTCGAGCTCGCCGTTGCGCAGCTTGCGGCGGAATGTCTCGCGCGTCGCTTCGCTGGAGCTCTCGCCAACGAGGGCGTCGAGCACGCGCTTCTCGGCGTTGATCTCGGCCTGGGCGGTCACCTCCTTGCGCCGCTGCTGGCGGTTGATCAGGATTGCCGCCTCCAACAGGTCGCGCACGATCTGCTCCACGTCGCGCCCGACATAGCCCACTTCGGTGAACTTGGTCGCCTCGACCTTGATGAACGGGGCACCGGCGAGCCGCGCCAGGCGGCGCGCGATCTCGGTCTTGCCGACGCCGGTGGGGCCGATCATCAGGATGTTCTTCGGCAGCACCTCCTCGCGCAGATCCTCGGACAGTTGCAGCCGCCGCCAGCGGTTCCTGAGCGCGATGGCGACGGCGCGCTTGGCGTCGTTCTGGCCGACGATGAAGCGGTCGAGCTCGGAGACGATCTCGCGTGGCGAAAAATCGGTCATAGGATTTCGAGCGTCAGGTTCTCGTTGGTGTAGACGCAGATATCGGCGGCGATGGCCATGGCGCGCCGGGCGATGGCCTCGGCGTCCATGTCCTCGCGGTCGATGAGCGCGCGCGCCGCGGCCAGGGCGTAGCTGCCGCCGGAGCCGATACCGATCAAGCCGTCGTCGGGCTCGAGCACGTCGCCGCCGCCGGTGATGAGCAGGGACGCGCTGGCGTCGGCCACCGCCATCATCGCCTCCAGCCGGCGCAGATAGCGGTCGGTGCGCCAGTCCTTTGCCAGCTCGACGCAGGCGCGGGTGAGCTGGCCCGGATGCTTTTCGAGCTTCGCCTCCAGGCGCTCGAACAGGGTGAAGGCGTCCGCCGTGGCGCCGGCGAAGCCGGCGACGATCTTGCCGTCGCCCTTGGAACCGCCGCCCAGGCGCCGCACCTTGCGCGCGCCGGACTTGATGATCGTCTGGCCGGTGCTCACCTGGCCGTCGCCGGCCATCACCACCGCGTCGTCCTTGCGCACGCACAGGACCGTGGTGCCGTGCCATTGCTCCTGGGTCGAGGCCATGCGTACTCCCGGAACAGGCGGGCCCGTGGGCCCGGCAAACAAAGGCGCGCGAACCGGGGCGTCCGCGCGAGTAAATCATGTGGGCATTTGCGGCGGCCGATCAAGCCTGCCGGCGGTCCGGGCTGGCGCGCCCCGGCCGGCCCTGCTACAAGGGCCGGCCATGGCCAGAAGGACGACGATGGCTCCGCCCGTGCGGGAGGTGGCGGCCGGGCGGCGCGCCTCGGTGGAGCGCCGCACCACCGAGACCCAGATCCAGGCAAGCGTCAATCTGGACGGCAGGGGCGTCTATGACGTCGAGACCGGGATCGGCTTCCTCGACCATATGCTGGAGCAGTTCTCGCGCCACAGCCTGATCGACGTGTCGCTGAAGGCGACGGGCGACCTTCATATCGACTTCCACCACACCACCGAGGACACGGGGTATGCCCTGGGCGAGGCGGTGAGCCAGGCGCTGGGCGAGCGCCGCGGCATCCGCCGCTATGGCAAGGCGCTCATTCCCATGGACGAGACCCTGACCAGGGTCGCGGTGGACGCCTCCAACCGGCCGTATCTCGTATGGAAGGTTGCATTCAGCCGCGAAAAGCTGGGCCAGATGGACACCGAGCTGTTCCAGGAGTGGTTCAAGGCATTCGCCCAGGCGGCGGGGCTGACGCTGCATGTCGAGACCGTCTACGGCGCGAACAACCACCACATCGTCGAGTCCGCCTTCAAGGGCCTCGCCCGAGCCTTGCGCCAGGCGGTGGAGATCGACCCGCGGCAGACGCAGGCGGTGCCGTCGACCAAGGGCGTGCTCGGCCGCTCCCTCTAATACATAGCGTAATTCCCATGGTTACTTTCTTTGTTTGCCTATTGGGGCGCGTACTCGCGCACCCCGCATCATAGGCCCGGGAGAGTGACCACCGGGCAGGACAGTGTACGGCGGGGCGAGGACCCCGGCGCGCTCGTCACCCGTCCGCGGCGGCGCGACCTGGCGCCGCTGGCACGCCTGCGCCTGGCGGCCATCGAGCGCATGGTGGCCAACCGCAACCGAAAGGCGGCGCGCCGACTCGAATCCATGGCGCCCCTTTGGGCGCTGATGACCGAATACGCGCGCGGCACGGACGTCACTGGCGCCTCCTACTCCGACTATCTGACGCTCTACGAGCAGGTGCGCTTCTACAAGCCGCGCGAAGTGCTGGAGTGCGGCACCGGCATCTCCACCGTGGTGCTCGCCCAGGCGCTCTCTGAGAACGAGGCCGATGGCCATGGCGGCGGGCGCGTCACCTCCATGGAGGAGGACGATGGGTGGGTGTTCACCGCGCGCGAACGCCTGCCTCAGGCGCTCATGTCCCGGGTGGACATCGTCCACAGCCCCAAGATCGACGGCTTCTACAAGTACTTTCGCGGCGTGCAGTACATGGAGCTGCCCGACCGTCCCTATGACTTCGTCTTTTCCGAC
>JAZFQY010000216.1:0-2988 GCA_036445355.1 Alphaproteobacteria bacterium | reverse complement strand
TCCTGGTCATGGCCGAAGGAGGACTCGCCCTTGGCGCCCAGCACGCCGACGACGCGGAACGGGACGCGCTGGATGCGCACCACTTGGTCGATCGGGTCCTGGCCGGCGAACAGGTTCTCGACCACCGTCGCGCCCAGGAGCGCCACCTTGGCGCCGCCATTGGCCTCGTCGGCAGTGAAGCCCCGGCCGGCGGAGATGGTCCAGTTTCGGACGTCCAGGTAATCCGGCGTTACGCCGGTGATGCCGCTCGACCAATTGAGGTTGCCAATGACGATCTGGCCCGAGCCGCGCACGACCGGGGCCGCGGAGAGCACGCTCGCGACCTCGTCCTGGATCGCGTTTGCATCGGCCTCGGTAATCGTCGGCCGCGAGCCGCGACCCAGGTGCGCGCCGCTCGAGGTGGTGCTCCCCGGCTGTACCATGAGCAGGTTCGAGCCCAGGCTGCTGATCAGCTCCTGCACCCGCGCCTCGGCGCCGGCGCCGATGGCGACCATGGTGATCACGGCACCGACGCCGATGATGATGCCGAGCGCGGTGAGCGCGCTGCGCAGCACATTGACCCGGATCGAGGTGAGCGCGGCGAGGATGCAATCAAGAATGGTCATGCCACTTTCAGCTCCTCGCCCTGGGTGAGCGCCGCCAGCCGCGCCGCGGCGTCCGACGGCGCGGCCACCGCTTCGTCGCCGGCCAGTCGGCCATCGTGGAAGCGCAGTTTTCGGCGCGCGTAGCCTGCGATGTCGGCTTCGTGGGTGACGAGGATGATGGTGATGCCGTCGCGGTTGAGGCGCTGGAACTGGGCCATGATCTCGACCCCGGTACGCGAATCCACGGCGCCGGTCGGCTCGTCGGCGAGGATCATCGCCGGCTCGTTGACCAGCGCCCGCGCGATCGCGACGCGCTGCTGCTCGCCGCCGGAGAGCTGCGTCGGCTGGTGGTGGGCGCGGTCGGCGAGCCCCACCGATGCCAGTACCTCTTCCGCCCGGCCGCGGCGCAGCCGCCGGGGCACGCCGCCATACAACAGCGGTAGGGCGACATTCTCCAGCGCCGTCATGCGCGGCAGCAGATTGAAGGTTTGAAAGACGAAGCCGATCCGGGCGCTGCGGATGCGCGCCAGCGCATCCTTGGGTACCGACGACAGGTCTTCGCCGTCGAAGACGTAGCGCCCGGCGGTGGGCGTGTCCAAGCAGCCGAGCAGGTTCATGAACGTCGATTTGCCCGAGCCCGACGGGCCCACGACGGCGACAAACTCGCCGCGCCGCACGGTCACGGAGATGCCGGCGAGGGCATGGATCGGTTGCGGGCCGATGATGTAGTCCTTGCTCAGGCCCTCGGTGCGGACGACGATGTCTTTCACCCCAGGACCTACAACCTGAACCCGGTGAAGCGCCGCGTCCGGCTCTCCGCCGCTTCGTTGACGCCGGTGATGATCAGTTGTCCCTCCTCCAGCTCGCCGCTCACGAGCTCGGTGAAGCTGCCGTCGCTGATGCCGATGCCGACGTCGACCGGCTTCGGCGCCCCATTTTCGTCGAGCACCCAGACGCGCGCCCGCCGCACTACGGCATCACGTTCGGATTGCAGCGCCTGGTATTTCTCCCGCTGCTCCGGCGTCAGCACGGCGATGACGGCCTCGCGAAACTGGGTCTGGAAGTGCTGGCGCTGGGCGCGCAGGTCCGCCGCGTCGCCGTCACCGCCCCGGGCGCCGGCGGCACCGTCACCACCGCCGTGGCCGCCGCCGTGGCCACCAGCGAAGCGCCGGCGCAGATCGGCGAAGAACGGGCGCAGTTGCGCCTTCTGCTCCTCGCTGAGGCCGAGGGCCTCGGTCAATTGCTCCACGTTCTGGCGACCGCGGCCGCGACCACCGCCTCCGGCGCGCCTGGCTGCCTGCGGCGCCGCCGCCGTGGCGCTGACGCCCGAGGCGCCGGCGGGCCGATAGCGCAGGCCGGCATTGGCTATTTTCAGGGCCTGGGGCCGCTCCGCGACCAGGACACGGACATTCGCAGTCATCCCGGGCAGCAGCGCCTGCTGCGTGTTATCGGCGCTGACAATGACGGTATAGGTGACCACGTTCTGCTGCACCTTCGGCAACTTGCGGATCTGGATGACGTTGCCGTTGAAGTCGCGGCCCGGGAAGGCATCGACGGTGAAGGTGGCGCGCTGATTCACTTGAATCTGCCCTATATCGGCCTCGTCGACATTGACCTCGACCTGCATGCGCCGCAGATCCTGGGCGATGGTGAACAGGACCGGTGCCTGCAGGCTGGCGGCCACGGTCTGGCCGATATCGACGCTGCGCTGGATGACGACGCCGTCGACGGGCGAGCGGATGACCGTGTGCTCGAGGTCGACCTCGCTGTTGTGCAGCGCCGCCTTGCGGTGCTCGACCTGGGCGAGGGCGGTCAGGAGCTGGGCCTCGGCCATACGCACGGCCGCCTGGCGCGCGCCGACCAGAGACTCCTGCGCCCGGATCTGGGAATTGGCGCCCTGAAGCTTGGCCTCCGCCCTGTCGTAGGCGGCCTGAGCCTTTTCGACTTGGCTAGTGGCGATGACCCCGCGCCTGTGCAGCTCCTGGGTCCGCTCCAAATCGAGCTTGGCATCGTCGAGAGCGATCTTGGCGTCCAGGCTCTGCGCCCGGGCGGCGGCGAGCCCGGCCCTGGTGTTGGCCAGCTCCGCCTTCGCCCGGTCGATCGCCGCCTCCTGCATCATCACGTTGGATTCGGCAACCGATTGCTCGGCCTTGGCCTGGCGCACGCGCGCCGCGAAATTCTCTGGATCGATGCGCGCAATGACCTGACCGGCCCGCACCTCGGAGTTGAAATCGGCCAGCAACTCCTTCACTTGCCCTGATATCTGGGAACCAACCTGGACGGTCACGACGGCGGTCAAGGTGCCGCCCGACGAAATGGCGCTCACCAGGGCGCCGCGCTCGACCTTCGCCGTGCGATAGGCCGCCGGCGCCGCGTCGCCGCGGCCATCGAAATAGGTCGCGCC
>JAZFQY010000215.1:0-2797 GCA_036445355.1 Alphaproteobacteria bacterium | reverse complement strand
GCCCGAGGAAGGCCGGGACCTGCCGCCGCCGGGCGCCCGGCTCAGCGCCCAGATCGACTGGCCGCGGCGCTATCGGCACATGCGCATGCACACCTGCCTGCACCTGCTCTCCGCCGTGCTGCCCTATCCGGTGACCGGCGGCCAGGTCGGCGCCGAGCGCGGCCGCCTCGATTTCGACATCCCCGAGGCGGGACTGGACAAGGACCGGATCACGAGCGAGCTCAACCGGCTGATCGCCGAGGACCATGCCGTCGCCACCGAATGGATCACCGATGCCGAGCTGGATGCCAACCCTGAGTTGGTCAAGACCATGTCTGTCCAACCGCCCAAGGGCGCCGGGCGCGTGCGACTCATCCGGGTCGCGGGGCTGGACCTGCAACCCTGCGGCGGTACCCATGTCCGCCGTACCGGCGAGATCGGCCCGGTCAGGGTCGCCAAGATCGAGAAGAAGGGGCGCCAAAACCGCCGGGTCTCCGTTGTTTTTAGCGAGTAATTTCAGTTTGTTATACTGTATTTCTGATGTCGGATAAGAATACTGGAGTGATCGTCGAGACAGAATGGCTCGCCGAGCGCCTGGGGCGGCCGGGCCTGCGCGTCGTCGACGCCACCTGGTTCCTGCCGACCGAGGTCCGCGACCCTCGCAACGAATTCCTGAGGCGGCACATTCCCGGCGCCGTGTTCTTCGACATCGACGCCATCGCCGACGCCTCGACCGACCTGCCCCACATGCTGCCCGACGAGGCCGAGTTCGCGGCGGCGGTCGGGGCGCTGGGAATCGGCAGCGGCGACACGATTGTCGTCTATGACGCCCAGGGCGTGTATTCGGCGCCGCGGGCGTGGTGGACCTTCCGCGTCTTCGATCACGTTAAAGTGGCAGTCCTCAATGGCGGGTTGCCGAAATGGCTGGCGGAAGGGCGCCCCGTCGCGGCCGGCGAGGCCACACCCACAAAGGCCAATTTCACTGCGCGCCTGCACCCGGGGCCGGTGCGCGACGTGGCTGCGATGCGAGGGCTACTGGACAGCAACGAGGTACAGATCCTCGACGCGCGCTCTGCCGGGCGTTTCGCCGGCCGGGAGCCGGAACCGCGGCCGGGCGTGCGCCCGGGGCACATTCCGGGCGCCCTCAGCCTGCCCTATACCGAGATCGTCGACGGTGGCTCGCTCAAGCCGCCGGAGGCACTGGCCGCCGCCTTCGCCCGCGCCGGGGTGGACACCGGCCGGCCGGTGGTCACTAGCTGCGGCTCGGGGCTTACCGCCTGCATCCTGGGCCTGGCCCTGAGCCGCCTCGGTCACGACGATTGGGCCGTCTATGACGGCTCGTGGGCGGAGTGGGGCGGTCGGCACGACCTGCCGATCGAAACCGAGGCGTGACGGCGGCGCTGTTCACCCGGCCCTACGAGCGCCGCGACAAGGCGGCGGTCATCGCCCTGTGGCGCGCCTGCGCCCTGATCAAGCCGTGGAACGATCCCGAGGACGACATAGCCGGCTTTATCGCCGCCACCGATGCCCGGCTCTTGGTCGGCGAGCTGAACGACCGCATCGTCGCCGCCGCCGCCGCGGCCTATGACGGCCACCGCGGCTGGCTCTACTATGTTGCCGTCGAGCCCGAGCATCAGGGCCAGGGCCATGGCCGCGCCGTCATGTCGGCGGCGGAGGCATGGCTAGGGGCACGCGGTGCGGCCAAGGCGCAGCTCATGATCCGGCCGGAGAACCAGACGGTGCGCGACTTCTACGCCGCTCTCGGCTACCACGCGGCGCCGCGCAGCGTGATGCAGAAATGGCTGAGCCCGCCGCCGCAGGCCGAGTTCGCCGGGCTCGGCAACTGCAAGCTGACGCTGGCCGTGACGTTCCTCGAAATGCGCGAGCGGCCGACCGGCCGTCACGTGCCGTCGCCCGGCGGCAAGTTGGCGCTCATCCGCGCCGAGCCGCCCAGCCTCAATTTCTATCGCTACCTCTACAACACGGTCGGCGAGCCCTGGTTCTGGTGGGAGCGAAGGGCGATGTCCGACGAGGCCCTGGCCAAGATCGTGCAGGACCCGCGGGTCGAGGTCTACGTGCTGCACGTCGATGGCGTGCCCGCCGGCTTCGCCGAGCTCGACCTCCGCCGCCGCGCCGAGGAGGGGGTAGTCGACATCGCCTATCTCGGCCTGGTCCCCGACCTGATCGGCCGTGGCTATGGCCGCTACCTCACGCACTGGAGCGTCGACGCCGCTTGGCGCCACGCGCCGCGGCGCGTGGCGGTGAACACCTGCACCCTCGATCACCCCCATGCCCTGGCCTTCTACCAGCGCTCCGGCTTCGCCGTCGTCGGCCATGAGCAGCGCACGGTGCTCGATCCGCGCCTCACCGGCGTCATCCCCCCCGACACGCCCCTGCCCTCGACCTATCATGCCACCCAACCCCTGGCCGGGGACGAGGCCGGCGGCGATAACGTCACCCCCCTGCCCCGGCCCCACTGAGGCGCCGCGCCTCCGGGTCACCGGCTCCCGACCAGACTCTCAGGCACGGCGCCGGCTCATTAATGCAGGATCTGGCTCAGGAACAGCTTGGTGCGCTCTGATTTGGGATTGTTGAAGAACTCCTCGGGCACGTTCTGCTCGATGATCTCGCCTTCGTCCATGAACAGGATGCGGTTGGCCACGGTGCGCGCGAAGCCCATCTCGTGGGTCACCACGATCATGGTCATGCCCGACTCCGCGAGGTCGACCATGACGTCGAGCACCTCCTTGATCATCTCGGGATCGAGCGCCGAGGTCGGCTCGTCGAACAGCATGACCTTGGGGTTCATGCACAGCGC
>JAZFQY010000214.1:0-6516 GCA_036445355.1 Alphaproteobacteria bacterium | reverse complement strand
CAGGGGCTCGATGACCGCAGCGTCGACCTGCACCAGCGCTGGGCGGCCACCGAGACCTTGGGCCCAGCCTTCCGCCGGCAGGACAAGCAGCAAGGCCAGGGCCACCGCAAGGGTGCCCAGACGCCGGCGTGCCGGGTTCACCGCAAGGTTCATCCGCTGTGCCTACCCTAAGGCCCCAATGCTACAGGCCGAGGGCGCCCGATGTGGAGTCAGGCGCGCGGAGGACATGTGGCCGCGCGAACCCGGTACCCACGGAGAGCCGGCGGCGATTATACAGACAATCCTTGGTCAAAATGACAATCGCATCTTGCCCACGGCGCCGCCCCGGCTTGGCGTCGCCCCGGCTTGGCGCCGCAGGTGCGGAATTTGCATGAGTAACGCTGGAGAAGCGCTAAGGCGCCGCCTTCGAGCGCCGGATCGCCGTCCTGCCGCCATGGTTTGCGGGCGAGGCGCGACCGATCGGCCCCGGCCGGAACGGCCGAATCAGCCGGGCCCATACAGTATTTAGAGCAATTGTATCACTGACAACAAAATGTGCTATAACCGCGGCGTCCCGCAGGCGCAATCGAGATATTGTCGGATCACGCCTCCGGGATTCTCTCAACGCGATAATTGGGCACCAAGCCAAATCAAGACCCGTGCGGAGACCGTAGCAACAGAGGTGCAAATCATGAGCAATTCAACGTCATCGACCAAACTCATGATACCCGCCCTTGGCGGGCTGTATGAAAGCCTCGCGCCATTGGCGTACCCGCTGATTCGCTTCAGTGCCGGTCTGATTCTGATGCCCCATGGGGCGCAGAAGCTCTTCGGCTGGTTCGGCGGCGGCGGCATCAGCGGCACGGCCGGGTTCTTCTCGAGCCTTGGGCTCGAGCCCGCGGTACCCCTCGTTCTGCTGGTGGGGCTGGTGGAATTCGTTGGCGGGCTTGCCATCGCCATCGGCCTCTGGACTCGCTTGGCCGCGGCGCTGGCGGCGATCGATCTTTTAGCCACCATCTACCTCGTGCATTTCGCCAACGGCTTCTTCTGGAACGCCGGCGGCTATGAATTTCCCCTGCTGTGGGCGATCGTCATGATCGCCATCGTTATCCGGGGTGGGCAAAAAATGTCGTTGGACTCGGTGATCGGCAAGGAGTTCTGATAAGCGGGACGGCGTGCCGGCGCGCGTCGGCTAGTGGATCAATTCCGACATTCGATCCCAATTCCGGCGAGCCGGAGCGCGCATGACCACCGTCCTCTACACCCACCCCATTTGCCTGGAGCACGACGCCGGCCCGCACCACCCGGAGCGCCCGGAGCGGCTCGAGGCGGTGCTGGCGGCCCTGGCTTCGGATGAATTCGCCGCCCTCGAGCGCCTCGAGGCACCGCGCGCCAGCCAGGCGCAGCTCGCGCGCGTACACGACCAGTCGTACATCGAAGACATCTTCGCTGCGGTGCCGGCGCGCGGCCATGTCCAGATCGACCCCGATACCGCAATGTCGCCTTCCTCGGGCGAGGCGGCACTGCGGGCCGCCGGCGCGGCCATCGCCGCCGTCGACCGGGTGCTCAACGACGAGGCGGCGCGCGCCTTCTGCGCCGTGCGCCCGCCGGGGCACCACGCCGAGCCGGCGCGCGCCATGGGCTTCTGCCTGTTCAACAACGTCGCCGTCGCCGCCGCCCAGGCGCGCGCCGTGCACGGGCTCGACCGTGTCGCGGTGGTCGATTTCGACGTCCATCACGGCAACGGCACCCAGACCATGTTCGAAAGCGACGCCGGGCTGTTCTACGCCTCCACCCACCAGTCGCCAAACTACCCCGGCACCGGCGACCCGAGCGAGCGCGGCGTCGCCGGCAACATCGTCAACGCGGTCATGAGCCCCGGCGACGGCTCGCCGGAATTTCGCGCCGCCATGACCGGGACGGTGCTGCCGGCGTTGAGGGACTTCGGCCCGGAACTGGTCCTGATCTCGGCCGGATTCGACGCCCATATGGCCGATCCCCTGGCGCAACTGAACCTCACCGCCGACGATTTCGCCTGGGCTACCGCCGCACTGGTGGACGTGGCCGAGGCGTGCTGCGCGGGCCGTGTCGTGTCGGTGCTCGAGGGCGGCTATGACCTGGCCGCGCTCGCCGAGTGCGCCGCGGCGCACGTGCGCGCCCTGATGGGGAGTTGAGCAACCGCCGGGCCGCCGGTACACTGCGCGCCGCATCCCGGGGTCGCATTTGCACATGGCCAAGCCGAAAGCCGATGTCGGTAAGCTGAACTTCGAGCAGGCGCTCGCCGAGCTCGAGGAGATCGTGCGCAAGCTCGAGGCGGGCGAGGCCAAGCTCGACGAGGCGATCGAGGCCTATCAGCGCGGCGCGGCGCTGAAGCAGCACTGCGAGGCCAAGCTCCGGGAAGCCCAGGCCAAGGTCGACCAGATCCAGTTCACCGCCGAGGGCGCGGTCGAGATCAAGCCGGCGGAGATCGACTAATACCAACGATCCCTGATATTGACCCATATCACCGAGGCGATTTTGGCCGCCAGATAGGAGCGAGTTGCGCCGTAGTGCCGGCCACTTCAAGCAACGAGCGACGCCTCTGACGGCCAAAAGCATCCGGCCTTCGGTGGGGCAAATCGGCCCACCGGGTTCGTTGCGGCACTCGCCCGATGTGGCGACATCGCGCTTCGCGCCGCGTCTGCCCGGATGGGCCGATTTGCGCCCATGAAATGGGTCAATATCAAGGACCGTTGGTATATGCGCCGGCGGGGCCGTCCGCCACCAAGGCACGCATCGATCACGTCGTTTGCGGATTAATCGCCTTTCGCGGCGCCGGCCGGGACGCCATAGTGGTCCTTATGCAGGCACTGCCGGAAGAGCTGGAGCGCGCCCCCGGGCGCGGCCCGACACCCACCCGCGCGCGAGCGGCTTGGACGGCGGAGACCCGCGCCAGCCTGCGCCTGGCGGTACCCCTGGCGCTCACCCAAGTCGGCCAGATCGCCATCACCGCCACCGACACGGTGATGATGGGCTGGATCGGGCCCGAGGCACTGGCCGCCGGGGCGCTTGCCATCAACGTCTACCTGCCCCTGTTCCTGTTTGCCCTCGGCATCGTCACCGCGGTGGCGCCGTTTGCCGCCCAGGCGCTCGGCGCCAACCGGCGGCGCGAGGTGCGCCGCGTCGTGCGCCAGGGCTTCTGGGTCGCGGCGGCGGTGGGCGTGCCGATCGCCGTCGTCATATGGCAGGCGCGTCCCATCCTGCTGGCCCTCGGCCAGGCGTCAGACACCGCCGCCATGGCGGAGTCCTATGTTCGGCCCATGGTGTGGGGGCTGGTGCCCGCCCTGTGGTTCATCGTCCTGCGCTCCTTCGCCGCCGCCCTCGACCGGCCGCGCCCGGTGATGATCTTCATGTTCGGCGGCGTGGCGGTGAATGCGGTGCTCGATTACGGCCTCATGTTCGGCCATTTCGGCTTTCCCGCCATCGGGCTAGCGGGGGCCGGCGCGGCCACCAGCGTGGCGCACATGTTCATGTTCTTCGGCCTGCTCGCCTATGTGGTGCGGCGGCGCGGCTTCCGGCGCTACGCCATCCTGGTGCGGCTGTGGCGGCACGACTGGTCGCGCTTTGCCCAGATCCTGCGCCTCGGCACACCCATCGGTGTCACCATCATCGCCGAGGTCGGTATGTTCGCCGCCGCGGCGTTCTTGATGGGGCTCATGGGCACGCGCGAGCTGGCGGCCCATGCCATTGCCCTGCAATGCGCCTCGATCGCGTTCATGGTGCCTCTGGGTATCAGCCAAGCGGCGGTGATCCGCACCGGTCGCGCCGTCGGCGCCGGCGACCGGGCCGGCGTCGGCCGCGCCGGCTGGGTGGCCGTGGCGCTGGGCGCCGGCTTCACTACCCTGACCGCGCTGCTCTTCTTGCTGGCGCCATGGCCCCTCGTCGGCCTGTTCCTCGAGCTCGACGTGCCGGGCAACCGCGCCGTGGCCGAGTTCGCGGTGACACTGCTGGCGATCGCCGCCCTGTTCCAACTCGTCGACGGCGCCCAAGCGATCTGCGCCGGCGCCCTGCGCGGCTTGCGCGACACGCGCGTGCCCATGGTCATCGCCGCGATCGGCTATTGGGGCGTCGGTTTCATTGCCAGCGTGGTCCTGGCCTTCCCGTTGGGGCTGGGTGGCGTCGGCGTCTGGGTCGGCATGGCGCTCGGTCTCGCCGTCGTCGCCGTTCTGATGCTGCGCCGGTTCCACTTGCGTGAGCGCCTGGCGCTGGGGGTGCCGGTCTTCGCCCCGGCCCAGTGAGCAAGAACGGGAAGCAGCGCGCCGACCTGGCCATGTTGGCGCGCGATCTGGCGGAGAGCCGCAGCAAGGCGCAGGCGCTGATCATTGCCGGCAAGGTGTTCTCCGGCGCGCGCCGAATCGATAAGCCCGGCGAACCCGTCGCCGTCGACACGTTCCTGGAGGTGCGCGGACCGGACCATCCCTGGGTCTCGCGCGGCGGCGTCAAGCTCGCCCATGCCCTCGATCACTTCGCCATCGACCCCGCGGGCCTCGTGTGCCTGGACATCGGCGCCTCGACCGGCGGCTTCACTCATGTGCTGGTGACACACGGTGCGGCCAGGGTCTATGCCGTCGATGTCGGCCATGGGCAGCTCGCCTGGGCCCTGCGCAACGACCCGAAGGTGGTCGTGCTGGAGCGCACCAACGCCCGCCATCTCACCCGCGCCCAGGTGCCCGAGCCGGTGGACCTGATGGTCTGCGACACGAGTTTCATCGGCCTGGAGACGGTGTTGCCCGCACCCCTCGCCCTGGCCACGCCGGGGGCGCGGCTGGTGGCGCTGATCAAGCCCCAGTTCGAGGTCGGCAAGGGCCGGGTGGGCAAGGGCGGCGTGGTGCGCGACAAGGCGCTGCACACCGAGGTCTGCGCGCGCATCTCGGCCTGGCTCGACGGCCTTCCGGGCTGGCGAGTCTTGGGCGTGACCGAAAGCCCGATCCGCGGCCCCGAGGGCAACATCGAGTTCCTGATCGCCGCGGCGTGTGACGCGCCAGAGGCAGGTTAGGCGACGAGCGCCTCCGCCTTGGCCCGGGCCTCGCCGGCGCCGGCCCGGTCGCCGAGCCCGTCGTGCGCCACGGCCGTGCGGCTCCAGCCCCAGCGGTCCGCGGGCCGGGCCGCCATCCGCTCGGACAGCAGGTCGCGGGCGAGTTCGAAGCGGCCGTCGGCCAGGGCACACGCCGCCAAGGTTTGTGCGAAAATATCGCGTTGCGCGTGGCTGCCGCCGAGGCGCTGGATCTCATCGCGCACGGGCAGGAGCAGTTCGACGGCGGCTCCGTGGTCGCCGGCGCGTGCGGCGAGGATCGCGTGGCTCAGCGGTAGGGCGACGTCGCAGTAGACCGGCGCCTGGGTCGTCGCGGCGCGGGCGGCGGCGGCGAAGGAGTCCAGCATTTTCGCCGCATCGGCACTGTCGCCCGCAGCGGCGAGGGCCATCATCAAGTGGGTGTCGGTAAACGCCAGCACATGGTTGCCGAGGCGACGCGCGGCAATCGCCGCCAGCACTTGCCAGCGATCGCCGACGGCGATGCCCTCCTCCTCCAGGCGCCACAGGAGCGAGGTGGCATTGCACAGATCGAGATACTCCTCGCTGTCGTCGCCGCGCACCCTTTCATCATAGAGGGCGAGGACCGCGTCCGCCTCGCCCAAGGCCAGGTGAAACAGGGCGCGATGCCACCAGAGGTGATTGAAGAAGTTGTGGCAGTGCGACCAATTTTCGGCGAGACCGTCGATCCAGGCGATGCCCTCGCGCGCGCGG
The DNA here is from genome assembly GCA_036445355.1 of Alphaproteobacteria bacterium. Lineage (GTDB taxonomy): Bacteria > Pseudomonadota > Alphaproteobacteria > UBA6615 > UBA6615 > JAZFQY01. The sequence continues at coordinate 755 of JAZFQY010000214.1, read as the reverse complement.
CCCTGCATCTCCATGACGTGGGCGACGGCGTGGGCGGCCCAGATGTCGGCGGGATCGATGTCGATGGCGCGCCGGCCCGCCACCTCGGCGGCGGCGTAGTCGCCAGTCTCCTCGAGCCCGAAGGCGTGGTCGGCGAGCACGTGGCCGTAGCCGGGGGTGTCCTCGCTCCAAGCCGGCAGCACGCGCGCCACCGTATCGCGGAGCGCGGCGCTGTCGCCCAGGTAGAATCGGATATAGAGCGCAAGGCGCAGGGCGAGCACGTCCAGCGGGTGGTCGTGGAGAATCGACTCCCAAAGCCGGGCGGCGCCGGCCATGTCGCCGCCGCACCAGGCCTCGAGGGCGGCGATATGGGTTAGTTCGCGCTCGGTGGCGCCGCGGGCGTCGGCCGCCGTCTTGGACGCCTCGAGGCTCTCCCGCGCCCGGCCGTCGAGGGCGGTGGTCGCGAACAGCTTGAAGAAACATCCCCGCGTGGCGAGGGCGAGCGGCATGTCCCGGTCGGCCTCGAGCGCCGCCTCCAGGCGCGCGCCCACATCGGCGCGGAAGGCGAGATAGGCGGCGATCGCGCCGTCAAAGCGCGCCACGGCCTCGGCGGCGCCGGCTGTGATCTCCAGGCCGCGCCGGTCGCGGATGATTATGGCCCTCCTCCCCCGAACCTTGTCCCCTTCGCGTCGTGCCAACATACGCCGGGACCACGGCATCGGCCAGCGTCTCGGCCCAGGACCGGATCCGGGCGCCTCGTCAGGCCGCCTCCGACA
>JAZFQY010000213.1:0-2400 GCA_036445355.1 Alphaproteobacteria bacterium | reverse complement strand
TCTGCCTGACATGGCCGGCTGCTGCGATTCCGCTCCCGGGGCATCGGAGGCGCCCAAGATCGGCCGCCAGCGCCGGGTGCTTGGCGTGGTGCTGGCCATCAACCTGATCATGTTCGCGGTCGAGATCGGCGCCGGCTGGCACGCCAGCTCGCTCGCGCTGCAAGCCGACGCGCTCGATTTCCTGGGCGATTCGCTCAACTACGCGGTCGCGCTCTTCGTGCTCGGCCGCTCGCTGACCTGGCGCGCCGGCACCGCCTTCGCCAAGGGCGCGGTGATGTTCGGCTTTGGTGTCTTCCTGGCCGGCGCCAGCGTCTATCACGGGTTCGTCGGCTCGGCGCCCGAGGCCCCGATAATGGGCGTCATCGGCGCGCTGGCCTTGGTCGCCAATCTGGCCTGCGCGTTGATGTTGTTCGGGTTTCGCGGCGAAGATGCCAACCTGCGCGCGGTCTGGCTGTGCAGCCGCAACGACGCGATCGGCAACTTGGCGGTGTTGGCCGCCGCCGCCGGCGTGGTCTTGAGCGGCACCGCCTGGCCCGACCTGGCGGTCGGCCTGGCGATGGCGGCGCTCGCGGTCTGGGCCGGGTTCTCGGTCATGCGCCAGGCCCGCGACGAATTGGATGGTGCCCGGCCCGCCGCGGCGGAATGAGCGTAAAAGCCTAGTTGAATGTTTCGCCGGGATAGGCGCCGTAAATCTCGTTCTGGCGCAGCCAGCCCTCGATGTTACTGGCCTCGATCCGGCACCAGGCGTCGCGGCACTGGTGCAGGCGGCCGACCACCTGAATCTCGATCTCGGCGATGGCCGGGGCCCCGGGCTCCGGCGCGCGCCGCAGTAGCCGGACCGCGCCGACCACCATGGCGCCGCGCTGGCCGCTCAACATGGTCTGGTGGACCCAACCCTCGCTGCCCTGCCAGTCGCGGATGTGGCGCCAGGTCTCGAATTCGTCGATAATCTCGACCGGCAAGCCCTTGCGCGTGAACACCCATTCGATGGGATAGCGGATACCCGGACCGCTGCGCAGATTCACCTCGGCGGCGCGCAGGGTCACGAAGCGCGGCAGCGGCAGGCCGCTGGGTCCGAGCCCCAGCTTGACCGCGCCGCCACCCTGGGCCAAGGCGGCTTGCCCGGGTGCGAACGCGACCAGGGCGCCGACCAGGACGGCGATCAGGACGGCGGATCGAAATGGCGCGGACATCGCGACGGCCGGTGTGGTCATCACCGGGTACTAGCCGCGCGCGCGGGCAGGGTCAAGCACCGCCATGCGGGCCGCGGCCCCGGGGCGTCGCGGCGCCCTGGACAAGGGCGCCCGCGTCCTGCTATGGCAGTTGGCGATATCCGGTCCGCCCAGGGCTTCCTTGGAAAGGCGCGCATGCCCAATAAGAAACCCCAGGTCATCGTCACCCGGCGCCTGCCGGATGCCATCGAGACGCGCATGATGGAGCTGTTCGACTGCCGCCTGCGCGAAGGCGACCAGCCCATGGATCAGGCCGAGATGGTCCAGGCGTGCCAGGAATGCGATGTCCTGGTGCCGACCGTGACCGACCGCATCGACGCCGCCATCCTGTCCCAGGCCGGGCCGGGTCTGAAGCTGATCGCCTCTTTCGGCACCGGCGTCGACCACATCGATCTCAAGACCGCGCGGGAGCGCGGCATCACGGTCACCAACACGCCGGGCGTGCTGACCGAAGACACCGCCGATATGACCATGGCCATGCTCTTGGCCTTGCCGCGCCGGTTGAGCGAGGGCGAGCGCCTGGTCCGCGCCGAGGCCTGGACCGGTTGGGGGCCGACCTCCATGCTCGGCCAACGCATCTGGGGCAAGCGCCTGGGCATTATCGGCATGGGCCGGATCGGCCAGGCGGTGGCGCGGCGCGCCCGCGGCTTCGGCCTCGCGATCCACTATCACAATCGGCGCCGGGTGCACCCGGACATCGAGTCCGAGCTCGAGGCGACCTATTGGGAGAGCCTCGATCAAATGCTCACCCGCATGGATATTATCTCGACCCACTGCCCCCATACGCCGGCGACCTACCACCTGCTCTCCGCGCGCCGGCTCAAGCTGATGCCGGCCCACGCCTACATCGTCAACACCAGCCGCGGCGAGGTGATCGACGAGAACGCATTGGCGCGCCTGATCGAGGCGGGGGAGATCGCCGGCGCCGCGCTCGACGTCTTCGAGCACGAGCCCGCGATCAACCCGAAACTGCTCAAGATGGAGAACGTTGTGCTGCTGCCGCACATGGGCTCGGCGACCATCGAGGGCCGCATTGCCATGGGCGAGAAGGTGATCATCAACATCAAGACCTTCGCCGACGGCCACACCCCGCCCGACCGCGTGCTCGAGACCATGTTCTAGGCGGCGGTCTGGCCGCCGATATCCAGGTCGTGACTGGTATCGGCGG
>JAZFQY010000212.1:0-6147 GCA_036445355.1 Alphaproteobacteria bacterium | reverse complement strand
AACAGTTGGCCGAACCCTATGTCACCACGCGCGCCGAGGGCAGCGGGCTCGGGCTCGCAATCGTGAAGAAAATCATGGAAGATCACGCGGGCGATCTGCTACTTGAGAGTCGCGCGGGCGGTGGGGCCTGCGTTCGCCTCGTATTCGGTGCCGCGCCGAGCGACGCCGCAGCGTTGGAAGACGGCACTGACGACGACGTCACCGCGGCAGGGGAGGCCGCACGTGATGGCGCATGATGTCCTGATCGTCGACGACGAAGACGACATCCGACTGCTCATCGCCGGCGTGCTCACGGACGAGGGCTACGCCACCCGCGAGGCCAGCGACGACCAGCAGGCCCTTGCGGAAATTGCAACTCGGCGGCCGAGCCTGGTCATTCTGGATATCTGGCTCGAGGGCAGCTCCAAGGACGGCATGGCGATCTTGGCGCTCTTGCGCCGCGAGCATAGCGACGTGCCGGTGGTCATGATCAGCGGTCACGGCACCGTCGAAAGCGCAGTCCAGGCGATCAAGATGGGCGCCTACGACTTCATCGAGAAGCCGTTCAAGGCCGACCGGCTGTTGCTGGTCGTGCAGCGGGCCATCGAGGCGGCGCGCCTCAGGCGGGAAAACCAGGAACTGCGCCAGCGCGCGGATGCCGACTCCGAGCTGATTGGAAACTCCGCCTGCATGGTGCAGCTCAAGCATTCGGTCGAGAAGGTGGCGCCGACGGGCAGCCGGGTCCTGATCACCGGACCGGCCGGGTCGGGCAAGGAGGTGGTAGCGCGCCAGCTGCACCGGCGCTCGCTGCGGGCGCAGCGGCCATTCGTGGTCGTCAATTGCGCGACCATGGCGCCGGAACGAATGGAGATCGAATTGTTCGGTGTCGAAGCCGGCGGCGACAGCGAGCACGCGCGCAAGGTCGGCCTGTTCGAGCAGGCCCATGGCGGCACCCTGCTGCTCGACGAGGTCGCAGACATGCCGATCGAGACCCAGGGCAAGATCGTCCGCGTACTACAGGAACAGACTTTCGAGCGCGTGGGCGGCAGCCGCCGGGTGCAAGTCGATGTGCGCGTCGTCGGCTCGACCAACAAGAACCTGACCTCGGCGATGTCCGAAGGGCGGTTCCGGGAGGATCTCTACTACCGGCTCAACGTGGTGCCGGTCACGGTGCCGCCGCTCGAGGATCGCCGCGAGGACATCCCGGAACTGGTCGATTACTTCATGCGCCGTTCGGCCAGCATGGCGGGCGTGCAGCCGCGGCCGATGGGCGCCGACGCGACGGCGGCCTTGCAGGCCTATCGCTGGCCGGGCAACGTGCGCCAACTGAAGAACGTCGTCGACTGGCTGCTGATCATGACGACGGGCGACAGTCGCGAGCCGATCGGCGCCGAATTACTGCCGCCGGAGATCAGCGCCGAAGCGCCGGGGGTCGTGCCCTGGGAAAACGGCGTCGAGATGATCGGCATGCAGCTGCGCGAGGCGCGCGAGGTATTCGAGCGCCGGTATCTCGTTGCCCAGATCGCTCGCTTCGGCGGCAACATATCGCGCACGGCCGAGTTCATCGGCATGGAGCGCTCGGCATTGCATCGCAAGATAAAGTCGCTCAGGGTGTACGGCGCCCAGGCGGGCACCGTGGCAAGCCTGAGCCATCAGGGTGAAGCCAAGGCGTAGCCTCGAGCGGCGCCCCGGCGCACGAGGACCAGCAGAACATGAAGGCGATCATCTGCGGCGCCGGCCAGGTCGGCTCCAACATTTCCCGCGTTTTGGCGCAGGAAAACGTCGACGTGACCGTCATCGACCAGCGCCCGGAGCTGATCCAAAAGATCAATGAGAGCCTGGAGGTGCAGGCCATGGTCGGCTACGCCTCCCAGCCCGACGTTCTCGAGGCGGCGGGCGCGGCCGACGCCGATATGTTGATCGCGGTCACCTTCTCCGACGAGGTCAATATGGTCGCCTGCCAGGTCGCGCATTCCTTGTTCGAGGTGCCGACCAAGATCGCCCGCGTGCGGGCGCGCAGCTACCTGCAGCCGATCTGGTCCGACCTATTCGCCAGCAGCCACCTGCCGATAGACGCCATCATCTCGCCGGAAATCGAGGTCGCGCACGCCATCAGCCGCCGCCTGACGGTGCCTGGCGCCTTCGATCTGATCCCCCTGGCCAAAAACAAGCTGCGCCTGGCGGGGGTGCGCTGCGCCGAGGACTGCCCAATCCTGGACACGCCGCTGCGCCAGCTCACCTCCCTGTTTCCCGATCTGAGCATCGTCGTCGTCGGCATTCGCCGCGACGACCGGCCCATCGTCCCCACTGGCGACGACCAGTTGCTGCCGGGCGACGACGTCTATTTCGTCGTCGACACAGAGCAGTTGAGCCGCGCCATGGCGGCCTTCGGCCACGAGGAACCCGAGGCGCGGCGCATTGTCATCATCGGCGGCGGCAATATCGGCCTGTGCCTGGCCGAGGACATCGAACGAGGCAATGCCGGCGTCAAGGCACGGGTGATCGAGCGCGACAAGCTGCGCGCCGAACATGTGGCGCAGAGCTGCAGCCGGACCATCGTCCTGCATGGCGATGCCCTCGATCCCGAGATCCTGGAGGAGGCGAATGTCGCCAACGCCGAGACCGTGGTCGCAGTCACCAATGACGACGAGGTCAACATCCTGTCCTCGCTCCTGTCCAAGCGCTCGGGCGCACGAAGGGCGGTGACGCTTATCAACAAGCTCAGCTACGGGCCGCTGATGCGGCCGCTGGGCATCGATGTCGCGGTCAATCCCCGAGCGATCACGGTGTCGACCATCCTCCAGCACATTCGCCGTGGCCGCATCCACTCCGTGCACTCCCTCGCCGACGATTTCGGTGAGATCATCGAGGCCGAGGCGCTCGACACCTCGAGCCTGGTCGGCGTGCCCTTGAAGGAGGCCAAGCTGCCGTCGGGCATCATCGTCGGCGCCATCGTCCGCGACCAGACGGTACACATGGCGCGCCCGGATTCGACCATCCAGGTGGGCGACAGGGTGGTCATCTTCGCCACCAAGGACGCGGTGAAGAAGGTGGAGAAACTGTTCGCCGTGCGCCTGGAGTTCTTCTAGGGCCCGTCATCGTGTTTGGTTCCAGCGCGCATTTGCGCAAATTACTTACCTTGATGTGAGAATTTAACTCAACCGTCGAGGGTAGAATTCCGAGAGATTAACACCATGCGATTCGCCGCACCGCTGACCGCGGCTGGGCTCGGGTTCTACGTCGCCGGCATCGGCATCGCCGACGAGGACATCGGTCGGCCGCTGAAGCCGTTCTCCCAGGCCGAGGGTGCCTGGACGCGAAATATCGAGGGAACAGGGCTGGGCCTGCCGTTAGCCAGATCGCTGGCCGAGCTGCATGACGGCGAGTTGATCCTGGAGAACGAGCTCGGCCGGGAAATGACCGTGCGGCTCCGCTTCCCCGGCTCGCCGCCGCCGCGTAGGCGCTGCCGCCGAGGACGCCGGGCGTGCGCGCCGGCCGCCGGTGCGCTAGAGTGCACTGGATCGCATCGAGAAGATCCACCCAGCCGCGTCCCTCCGCCATGTCACGCATAGCCTATGTCAACGGCCGCTACGTCGCCCTCGCCGAGGCCGCCGTCCATGTCGAGGACCGGGGCTATCAGTTCGCCGATGGGGTCTACGAGGTCATCGGCATTCGGGGCGGCCGATTGATCGACGAGGACCTGCATCTCGAGCGACTCGACCGCTCGCTCGGGGAGGTGCAGTTGGCCCGGCCGATGGACCGGCGCGCCTTGCGCCTGGTCATGCGCGAGGTCATCCGCCGCAACCGGTCGCGTGACGGCGTCCTCTACATCCAGGTCAGCCGCGGCTCGGCCCCGCGCGACCACAAGTTTCCGGCCGCGTCCGAGCCGGCGCTGGTGATCACGCTCAGGCGGGCGAGGCCGCCCGACCCGCGCCTCGTCGAGAAGGGCGCATCGGTGATCATCATCCCTGACATCCGCTGGCGGCGCTGCGACATCAAGTCGGTGTCCCTTTTGCCGAACGTGCTCGGCAAGCAGCAGGCGGTCGAGGCCGGCGCCTACGAGGCCTGGCAAGTGGACGACAATGGCGACGTGACCGAGGGCACCTCGACCAACGCCTGGATCGTCAGCGCCGACAATGCCTTGGTCACGCGCGACGCCGGCCGCGCCATCCTAAATGGCGTCACCCGCCTCGCAGTGCTGCGGATCGCCGAGGAGGAGGGCGTCGCCTTCCACGAACGGCCGTTCAGCGTCGCCGAGGCCAAGGCCGCCCGCGAGGCCTTCGTCACCAGCACGAGCACGCTCGTACTGCCGGTGGTGCGCATCGACGGTGCGCCCGTAGGCGACGGGGAGCCGGGGCCTCTGACACGGCGCCTGTGCCGACTCTATGACGACCATCTGCAGGGCGGCGAGGCGGCAACTTAGGCCTAACCCCTACCCGGGGCTCGGCGAAATGACGCTTGTTGAGATTCGGACAGCACCTGGCCTATCCTAGCGGCGGCTAAACGGGAATAGGACGACCACGCAGGTCATGGACCTCACAGCGAAGACGACAACTGGCCCCATGGAAACAACAACACAACTGCGGAGGCAAAAATGCCGGCAGAAAAATCCCAAAACGTCCAGGACGTGTTCCTGAACCACATTCGTAAGAACAAGACTCCTATCACGATCTTTCTAGTCAACGGAGTGAAGCTGCAGGGCATCATCACCTGGTTTGACAACTTCTGCATTCTGCTACGCCGGGACGCGCACTCGCAGCTCGTCTATAAACATGCCGTTTCGACGGTCATGCCTTCGGTTCCGGTGCAGCTGTTCGAGCCCAGTGAGAAAGAAGAGGTCGTTGAGGCCTGAGCTGCGTGGGTGTGAGGCCGTTGGCGGCGGTACGGGGGTAGCCGCGAGCGGTCGGCGACTGTGAGCGACGGGTCCCCGCTTTCAACCGGCCGGGCGCTGGTCCTGCACCCGGTCACCAAGGCTAAACGGGGCGCCGGGCGCTCGCCCGAGGCGCGGCTGGAGGAGGCCGTCGGCCTGGCGCGTGCCATCGACCTCGAGGTCGTCCACGGCGAAGTGATCGGCGTTGCCCGGCCGCGCCCGGCGACCCTCATCGGCAGCGGCACCGTCGCGGCCGTGGGCGAGACCGTCGCAGGGCTCGCCGTCGAGGTGGTGGTGGTCGACGGCGCGCTCACGCCGGTGCAGCAGCGCAATCTGGAGCGCGCCTGGAACGCCAAGGTCATCGACCGCACCGGGCTCATCCTCGAGATCTTCGGCGCTAGGGCACGGACCAAGGAAGGCCAGATGCAGGTCGAGCTGGCGGCGCTCACCTACCAGCGCAGCCGGCTCGTGCGCTCCTGGACCCACCTGGAGCGCCAGCGCGGTGCCCTGGGCTTCGTCGGCGGCCCCGGCGAGAGCCAGCTCGAGATCGACCGGCGCCTGATCGGCGACCGCATCGCCAAGCTCAGGCGCCAACTCGGGCGGGTGCGGCGCACCCGTGGGCTGCACCGCCGGGCGCGGCGGCGCGTGCCCTACCCGGTGGTGGCCCTGGTCGGCTACACCAACGCCGGCAAGTCGACCCTGTTCAACCGATTCACCGCGGCGCGGGTCTTGGTCCGCGACATCCTGTTCGCGACCCTGGACCCGACCATGCGCGCACTGGCCCTGCCGACGGCGGGGCAGGCGATCCTCTCCGACACGGTGGGCTTCGTCTCCGACCTGCCGACGGAGCTGGTAGCCGCCTTCCGGGCCACCCTCGAGGAGGTGCTGGCCGCCGACCTGATCGTGCACGTGCGCGACGTCTCCCATCCCGACAGCGAGGCGCAACGGGAGGACGTGGACACGGTGCTCGCCGAGCTTGGCGTCGACGTCACCGACGCTGCCGCCCCCTTGCAGGCACTCAACAAGATCGATCTGCTCGACCCGGACGGCCGCGCGCGCCTGGCCGGCTTGGCCCGGCGCAACGAAGACGTGGTGCCCGTCTCGGCGCGCACCGGCGCGGGATGCGAGGCGCTCCTGGCGCGCATTGCGGCGCGGCTGCAAGGCGGGCGCGGCGTCGTCGAGCTCGACGTGCCCTTGAGCGCCGGCGCCGAGCTCGCCTGGCTCTACCGCAAGGGAGAGGTTCTCGACCGCCGCGACAACGAGCGCACTGCGCATCTGCGCGTGCGCCTGGCGCCGGC
>JAZFQY010000211.1:0-2313 GCA_036445355.1 Alphaproteobacteria bacterium | reverse complement strand
GTTGCTCACCGGCGATTTCGCCCCCGGCTGGGAGGAATATGAATGGCGGCTTAAAACGCCCGAGGCCCGCGACGTCTCGGGCCTGCCGCCGCGCTGGGAGGCCGAGCCCTTGGACGGCAAGTCCATCCTCGTCTACACCGAACAAGGCGTCGGCGACACGGTCATGTTCGCGTCCGTCCTGCCCGATCTCATCAAAACCGGCGCCAAGGTCCATCTGTGGTCGACCGACCGCCTCACGGCGCTGCTCGCCCGTTCGTACCCGGATGTCGAGGTCGACCGGCTGCCCGATGTGACCGCCGCTGGCAGGCTCGGCGAAGACGCCGCGGCGCTTGACGGCATTGATTTCTCGGTGGCCATCGCGTCGCTTCCCCGAATCTTTCGCCGATCGAGGGGCGATTTCGACGACGCCAATAGGAAGAGCGGGGGGCGGACGCTGATACCGGACGGGACCGCCACCGAGCGCTGGAAGCGCCGCTACGAGGATTTGGGTCGCGGCCTCAAGATCGGCATCTCCTGGCGCGGCGGCGTGTCGCAGTGGGACAAGAGGCTGCGCACCACCCAACTCGATGACTGGACGGGACTCTTCGAAATCGCCGATGTGGTTTGGATCAATCTGCAATATGGCGATCGCGCCGGGGAGCTCAGCCGGCTGGAGGAAAAAACCGGCCACAAGGTCCACGACTGGCCCGACGCGGTCGCCGATTTGGACGACTTCGCGGCCCAGGTCGACGCCCTCGATCTGGTGATCTCCATGGGCAACACCACGGTCCATTTCGCCGGCGCGCTGGCCAAGACGGTGTGGACCCTGGTGCCCGCCGTTTCCGCCTGGCGCTGGGGGTTGAGCGGCGATGACTGCCCGTGGTACCCGACCATGCGGCTGATCCGCCAGGGCGAGGACCAGCCGTGGGGCGAGGTCCTCGCACCCTTGGCAAGCGAAATCGCCGATTTTAAATGACCTGCTTGAAGCCCGGATCGTGGCGCCCTCCGGCCCCAATCGCCAGGCCTGGCCGCCGGGTGCGGTCAAAGGGCAGTGTCTCGGTTTGTTAAGGGTTGTCGGACGCCTGCCGTGGACGGGTGGTTGCGGCGCTTGGCCTCGGTCGGCAGGCGTCGGACAAGCCTCAGGGGAGGAAACCGCGGGGGGATCAGGCGCGGCGGTGGGGCGGGCGCTGCCTATGGGGATTTGACGGCGGCAGGCAGGCTGTGGCGCGTTGCGGGGTCCGTTGGATGGCGAGGATGTGGCCAGCGGCGATACCGTGGGGGTGCATTTTTGACGACTTGGCGGTGCTGCTCGATGGACTCCTTCGCCGATCCGCGAGCTTGCGGTGGCATCGGGCAAAGCGGCGTCGTGGCCGGCGGCGGCCGGCATCCTTAAAGCTTCTCGAAGTGGTTATTGTCATGGGCTGTCGCCCTCGGCTTGTGGCGGGGCGCGGGGCGCATGGCCTTGCTCGAAGGTCTCGATGACGATCATGGGTCCGCCGCAACAGGGGCAGGGGTAGGAGAGCGTATCTGCCCGGTCATCGGCTGCTGTGACGGCTTCGCGATCGTCTTGGGGCGGCGGCACTTGGAGCAAGTCTCGCGCCCGGGCGAGGTTCCCGGCGCGCCCTCCATTGGCAAACAATCCGTAGTGTCGGATGCGGTGGAAGCCCGGGGGCAGGACGTGGATGAGGAAGCGGCGGATGAACTCGTGTGTCGCCAGGGTCATGACTTTGGCGCGCGAGCGGCCCTTGGCGCGGTAATCCTTCCACGTGAAGGTCACGCCCTTGTCGTCGAGCGCGATGAGGCGGCTGTTGGCGATGGCGACCCGGTGGGTGTAGCGCGAGAGATAGGCGAGCACGGCCTCGGGACCAGCGAAGGGGCGCTTGGCATAGACGACCCAGTCGATCTTGCGCAAGGGCGCGAGGTATTGAGCGAAGGCTTTGGCGTCGGCAAGGTGGGAGTGATCGCCGAAGAACAGGAGGCGACCGGCCTCATGAACTGCGACCAGCTTCTCCAGGACCAAGCGGCGGAATAGCCGCGAGAGCACGCGCACCGGCAGGAAGAAGCCGGGCCGGCAGGAGATCCATTGTGAGCCGTCGAGTGAGATGCCGCCGCCCGGCACGATGATATGCACGTGCGGATGATGGGTCAGCGCCGAGCCCCAGGTGTGGAGCACGGCGGTCAGGCCGATGCGGGCGCCGAGATGCTTGGGGTCTGCGGCGATCGTGATCAGCGTTTCGGCGACGGCCTTGAACAGGATGCCATAGACCGCCGCCTTGTTGTGGTAGGCGATGTCGGCGATCGGCGCCGGCAGCGTGAACACCACGTGGTAGTAGG
>JAZFQY010000210.1:0-3213 GCA_036445355.1 Alphaproteobacteria bacterium | reverse complement strand
CAACGACTGCGATCGGCGCCATCGATTATCTGTCGGAAACGTCGAGCGCGCCGTCCGAGCCATATGGCTTCAATCCCGATCCCGTCCGCCATTCAATATTCTGTTACCAATGTCGTTACCAAATACGGGTCTCGGAGGTCAGCGGCCTGGTTAATTCCTGCTAAGTCTTTGAAATATTGGGGTGGCTGAGGGGACTTGAACCCCCGACCCCCAGATCCACAATCTGGTGCTCTAACCACCTGAGCTACAGCCACCGCAGGGGCGGAGCTTGTGTAGTCCCGCCGGCCGGCGGCCGTCAAGCCGGCCCGCGGCTCGGCTCCGAGGCGCCGCCCCGACGCTTGACCCAGGGCAGCCGGTTCGCCATGCGCCGGATCTGGCGGCCCGTGGGCGTCACCTCGGTGGCGCCCGCGGCATCCTCTTCCGCCACCGCCTCCGTGCCGAGAGTGTCGTCGCCCCCGCCGGAGGAGAAGTGCCCACCCAGCCGCGCCGCCGCCGCGTCCAGCACCGCGTCCTGCTTGGCGAAGCAGAAGCGCACATAGCCGCGCACGTCGCCCTCCTGGTAGAAGGCGCTGAGCGGGATCGCGGTGACGCCGGCCTTGAGCGTCATGTGGCGGCAAAAGCTCTCGTCGTCACCCCGGAAGCCCAGGCGCCGGAAGCCGGCATTCAGGAAATAGGTGCCCTCGCAGGGCAGGATGTCGAAGCCCACCGCCGCCAACGCCTGGGCCAGGCGATCGCGCTTGGCCTGCATGCCGTGGGCGAGGCCGGTGAAATAGGCGTCGTCCTTGCCGAGGCCGTAGGCGACGGCGTGCTGCAGGTTGGGCGGCGTGGTGAAGACCAGGAACTGGTGGCACTTGGATATCGGCCCCAGCAGGTTCGGCGGCGCCGTTACGTAGCCCACCTTCCAGCCGGTCAGGGAGAAGGTCTTGCCGGCCGAGCCGATGCGTACCGCCCGCTCGCGCATGCCGGGCTTGAGCATGAGCGGCTGGTGGCGCCGGCCGTCGAAGATGATGTGTTCGTAGACCTCGTCACAGACGGCGTAGGCGTCGTAGCGCTTGACCAGGCTGGCGATGAGGTCGAGCTCGTCGCTGCTGAACACCTTGCCGCTGGGGTTCATGGGCGTGTTGAGGAGGATGAGCTTGGTGCGCGGACTGAACGCCTGCTCCAGCTCACGCTCCGGCAGGACCCAGTCGGGCGGCGACACGCGCACCAGCCGCGCTACACCGCCGGCGCGGCGCACGATCGGCAGGTAGCTGTCATAGAGCGGCTCGATCAGTACCACCTCGTCCGCCGGCTCGATCAGGCCGAAGAGCGCCGCCGACAACGCCTCAGTGGCGCCGGAGGTCACCATCACCTCCCGTTCCCAGTCGACCGCGAGGTCGTAGAAGCGCCGGTTGTGGGCGGCCACCGCCTGTCGCAGCTCGGGGATGCCCAGCATCGGCGGGTACTGGTTCGGCTTTTCGACGACGGCGCTCGCCGCCGCTTCGAGCACGTCCTGCGGCCCCGTGTCGTCGGGGAAGCCCTGGCCGAGATTGATCGTGTGGTGCTCGAGGGCGAGGCGGCTCATCACCTCGAACACGGTGGTTCCATAGGAGGAAAGAACGGAGTTCGCCTTCTTCATGCGCTCGCGCCCTCACGAATGCCGGCGCCGGCTGCCACGCGAGGGGTGTCTTAGCACGGGCGGCACGCGGGCAGCCAAAATGTTTTGCCGGCCCGGGTGGTGTCCTGCATAGTCGCATCGATCAGCAATCGGCGGCGCCGGCCATGCTCCAACTTTCGGAAAAGATGTCGCATCTGGGCACCGAGACCGCCTTCGACGTGCTGACGCGCGCCGAGGCGCTCGCCGTCGCCGGCCGCGACGTCATCAATCTCGGCATAGGCCAGCCCGACTTCCCGACCCCGCCGCACATCGTCGAGGCCGCGATCAAGGCGCTGCGCGACGGCCATCACGGCTACACCCCGGCCCCCGGCATCCCCGCCCTGCGCGCCGCCGTGGCCGCCGACATCGCCCGCCGGCGCGGGGTCGAGGTGGCGCCGGAGCGGATCGTGGTCGTGCCCGGCGGCAAGGTCACCATGTTCTTCGCCATCCTCATGCTCGGCGAGCCGGGCGCCGAGATCGTCACGCCCGACCCCGGCTTTCCCATCTATGAGTCCGTGATCCGCTTCACCGGCGCCCGGCCGGTGCCCATGGCGCTCCCGGAGGAGCGGGACTTCTCCTTCGACGCCGAGGCAGTGCTGGCGCTGATCACGCCACGCACGCGTCTCATCATTCTCAATTCGCCGGCCAATCCGACGGGCGGCGTGGTGGAGCGCGAGGAAATGGACAAGCTGGTCGCGGGACTGGAGCGCCACCCCCGGGTGGCCGTGCTCGCGGACGAGATCTATTCGCGCCTGCTCTATGACGGGCGCGAGCACGTCACACTCCTCGGCTACGAAGGCCTGGCCGAGCGCGTGATCCTCCTCGACGGCTGGAGCAAGACCTACGCCATGACCGGCTGGCGCCTGGGCTATGGGGTCTGGCCGGAGGCCCTGGTGGAGCCGGCGACGCGCCTGGCCATCAACTGCCACTCCTGCGTCAACGCCGCGGCCCAGCATGCCGGGATCGCGGCGCTCGAGGGCCCCCAGGACGCGGTCGACGACATGGTGGCCGCCTTCGCCCGCCGGCGTCGGGTGATCGTCGATGCTCTCGACGGGCTGCCCGGCTTTCGCTGCCGCATGCCGGGCGGCGCCTTCTATGCCTTTCCCAATATCGCCGGCACGGGCCTCGAGGCGCCGGCGCTGCAAGACCGGTTGCTGGAGGAGGCCGGCGTGGCCACGGTCGCCGGCACCAGCTTCGGGGCCCGGGGCGCGGGCTACCTCCGCTTCTCCTATGCCAACAGTATCGAGAATATCCGTACCGCCGTGGCCCGCATCCGTGACGTGCTGTAGGCGCGGGCAGGCCGCTGCCTCCCGATTAGGCCCTTTGCACAAATCTTGGGCAATTATCCCGCCGGACTTTCGGCGAGACGCCTCGAATCAGGGCCTGAACGCACCGTATTCCTGCGCCGATCGAGTGGCACGGTGCGTGCTTGATAGAGCGTCGTAGGCGCGGCGATCGCCGTGCGCGGCGGTCCCGCCGCCGCCTAGTGCAAGCATGAATGCGGCGCGCATGAAAAAGATCGAAGCGATTATCAAGCCCTTCAAGCTCGACGAGGTCAAAGAGGCCTTGAACGAGGT
>JAZFQY010000209.1:0-3101 GCA_036445355.1 Alphaproteobacteria bacterium | reverse complement strand
TGGCGGAGTTGGCGCCGCTGTTGCGGTGTGGCGGGGTGCCCGTCGAGCGCGTGACCATCATGCTCAGGACCCTGCACCCCCGGATCGCGGCCCAGGCCTATATCTGGCGCGGGCCCGAGGAGGGGGTCAAGGTCTACGAAGCGGGCCACGCCATGCTCAGCAACGATGCGTTCCTGAACAGCCCGATCCAGCGCATCTACCAGGGCTGGCCCGGCGTGCGCCGGCGCTTGGCCGATCGATCATGCCCGCGCGACTTTCCCATCCTCGCCGATCTGGACGAGGCGGGCATGACCGACTATCTGGCCCTGCCGCTGCCATTCAGCGACGGCGCCCGCTACACCGTCTCCTTCGCCACGCGCGCCAAGGGCGGCTTCACCGACGCTCAGTTGCAGCGCCTGTCGGCACTGGCGCCGACCTTAGCACTGGTGGTCGAGGTGTTTTCCGTGCGCGGCATCTCGCGCAATCTGATGCACACCTATCTCGGCCGCAAGACCGGCGAGCGGGTGCTCAATGGCGCCATCCAGCGCGGCAGCATCGAGGGTATGGAGGCCGCGATCTGGTATTCCGACCTGCGCGACTTCACGGCGCTGGCGGACCGGCTGCCGGCGGCCGAATTGCTAGAGCTGCTCAACGACCATTTCGAGCATGTGGTGTCGGCGGTGCATGACCAGGGCGGCGAGGTACTGAAGTTCATGGGCGACGGCACGCTGGCGATCTTTCCCATCGCCGACTTCGCCGATGCCGAGGCCGCCTGCTGCGCCGCGATCTGTGCAGCCGGTGCGGCGCTGAAACGCACCGAAGGCCACAACAACGAGCGCAACCAGAACGGCCAGCCAACGATCGAGTTCGGCATCGCGCTGCATCTGGGGTGGGTCGATTACGGCAATGTCGGCGCTCCCGACCGGCTCGACTTCACCGTCATCGGCCCGGCGGTCAATCGCGCCGCGCGCATCGCCGGCGAGTGCCGCCGGCTGATCAAGCCGGTACTTACCTCGGCCGCCTTCGCCGACGCCGTGCCGCGGCGGCTCGCCGAGATCGGAACCCATCGCCTGAAGGGCGTCGCCGAGCCCCAGGCGCTCCACACCCTGCCGGAATTCGCGAGCTGACGGCATGTCGTCGACCGCCGGTCATGGAGGCGCGCCGGAGGTCATCGACTGGATGCTGCGCGAGGGGCGGCGCCACACGCGCATGCGCGAATTCGGCGACGAGATGTGCCGGCGCATCGTCGCCGCCGGCATTCCGCTGTGGCGCGCCTTCTGCGGCGTGCGCACCTTGCACCCGCTTATCGCCGCCACGGGCTATGTCTGGTATCGCGACGAGCCGGGGGCGAGCCGGCTCATCGCCACCTACGAGACCCAGACCAAGGACTTCTATCGAAACAGCCCGCCGATCGCGGTGCAGGAGAGCGGCGAGCCCATGCGCCGGCGCCTCGAGGATCCGGACTGCCCCCTCGATTACCCCATCCTCGAAGAGTTCAAGGGGAAGGGCTGCACCGACTACCTCGCCCTGCCCATGCCCTTCTCCAACGGCCAGATCAATTCCATCACCTGGTCTACCGACCGGCCCGGCGGCTTCAGCGACGCCGACGTCGCCGGCCTCGGCGACATCGCCGAGATGCTGGCGGTGATCGTCGAGCTCCAGTCAAGCCGCCGCATCTCGCGCATTCTCCTGGATACCTATGTCGGCCACAGGGCCGGCAGCCATGTGCTCTCCGGCGAGATCACCCGCGGCAGCGGCGAGACCATCGAGGCGGTGGTCTGGCTAAGCGACCTGCGCGGCTTCACCGCGCTCACGGACTCCCTGGCCCAGGACGCGCTCATCGACCTGCTCGACGACTACATGGAGATCGTCTGTGGCGCCGTCACCCAGGCGGGCGGCGAAGTGTTGAAGTTCATCGGCGACGCCGTGCTGGCGATATTCGAACTCGACGGCGAGCGTGACGCGGCCGTCGCCTGCGCCGCCGCCCTCGCCGCCGCCGGGGCGGCGCGCGTCGCCACTGCGGCGAAGAACGGCGAGCGCCGCGCCGACGGCAAACCGGCGTTCCGCTATGGCGTGGCGCTGCATCTGGGCACGGTCATGTACGGCAATATCGGCGCCCCGGACCGTCTCGACTTCACCGTCATCGGCCCGGCGGTGAACCATGCCGCGCGGCTGGAGGCGCTCGGCGCCGAACTCGGCCGACCGCTGGTCGCGTCCGCCAGCTTCGCCGCCCACGCGTCTGACACGCTGGAGCGGCTGGGCGCCTATGAACTGAAGGGCGTCAGCGAGCCGCAGGAGGTCTTCGCGCCAATCCAATAGGGTCGGGTTTCAAACCCGCCCCTTCGACGTTGGCGGCGTCTGCAAACCCGCCCTTTCTTTGCATCCAATGCGAAAATGATCGGCGCCGCTACGCGTGCAAGAACCCGACGACGTCGTGGGTCTGGCGCAGGATCGGATCGGCGATGGCGCGCGCGCGCGCGGCACCGTCGGCGAGCACGCCGTCGACATAGTCTCGGTCCTCCATCAGGCGCTGCATCTCGGTGCCAATGGGACCCAACACCTCGACCGCCACCTCCGCCAGCTCGCTCTTGAAGGCGCTGAACTGCGCGCCGGCGTGGTGCGCCAACGCCTCGGCCATGGTTCGTCCGGTGAGGGCGGCGTAGATCGAAAGCAGGTTCACTGCCTCCGGCCGCGCAATTTCTATTTCGGGCTTGAGATTTTCGCCGTCCGGCGCCAGCGCCTCCGGCCCCGGCAATGGGTCGGGGTCGGTCCTGGCCCTGCGGATCTTGAGCGCGATGTCGTCCGGCCCGTCGGTCATTTTGATGCGCGAATATTCCGAGGCATCCGACTTCGACATTTTCTTTGTCCCGTCGCGCAGGCTCATCACCCGAGTCGCCGTGCCCAGGATCACGGGCTCGATGATGGGAAAGAAATCGACGCCGAAGTCGTTGTTGAACTTCTGCGCGATGTCGCGCGTGAGCTCCAGATGCTGCTTCTGGTCCTCGCCCACGGGCACGTGGGTCGCCTTGTAGAGGAGGATGTCTGCCGCCATTAGGCTCGGATAGACGTAGAGCCCCACCGAGGCGTTCTCGCGGTGCTTGCCGGCCTTTTCCTTGAACTGG
>JAZFQY010000208.1:0-19755 GCA_036445355.1 Alphaproteobacteria bacterium | reverse complement strand
CCACATGGCTCGCCTCGCCGCCGCAGAACTCCTTGACCAGCCGCGCCGCCGCCTCGGCCCCCCACTCGGCCGAGGCAGGATCGACGCCGCGCTCGAAGCGATAGCGCGCGTCCGATTGCAGATTGAGCTCGCGTCCGGTGGCGGCGATCTTGACCGGGTCGAATAGCGCCACCTCCAGGAACATCTCGGTCGTGACCTCCGTGCAGCCGGTTTCCTCGCCGCCCATGACGCCGCCGATGCCGTGCACGCCCTCGGCGTCGGCGATCACGGTCATGGAGGGATCGAGGGCGTAGGTCTTGCCGTTCAAGGCCAGCATCTCCTCGCCGGCGCGCCCCCGGCGCATGGTGAGGTCGCCACCGGCGAGCTTGGCTGCATCGAACACATGCAGCGGCCGTCCCAGATCGATGGTGACGTAGTTGGTGATGTCCACCAGGGCCGAGATGGGGCGCAGGCCGATGGCGCGCAGGCGCTGCTGGGCCCAGGCGGGGCTGGGGCCGTTTGTGAGGTTGCGGAACGCGCGCCCGACGACATAGGGGCAGGCATTGTCCGGCTCGTCGGCGATGACCCAGCGGATGGGACTGTCGAACGTGCCTGTCACCGGCTCCGCCGCCGCAAAGGGCTTGAGGGTGCCGAGCCCGGCGGCGACGAGGTCGCGGGCGATGCCGCGCACGCCGGTGCAGTCCGGCCGGTTGGGGGTGAGCTCGACATCGATCACCGGGTCGTCGAGGCCCATCGAGGCCGCGACGGGTGCGCCCACTTGCGCGTCCTCGGCGAGCTCGATGATGCCCTCGTGCTCATCCGACAGGCCCATCTCGCGCTCCGAGCACAGCATGCCCCTGGACTCGACGCCGCGGATCTTGGCCGGCTTGAGCTCGAGCCCGGTGCCGGGCAGGGTGACGCCCGCAGCGGCGAAGACGCCCTTCATTCCGGCGCGCGCGTTGGGCGCGCCGCACACCACTTGCGTTTCGCCCTCGCCGGTATCGACGACGCAGACCCTGAGCCGGTCGGCGTTCGGGTGCGGCTCCGCCGAGACCACGCGCGCGACGCGGAACGGTGCCAGCGCCGCCGCCCGGTCCTCGACCGTGTCCACCTCGAGGCCGATGGCGGTGAGCGTCGCGACGATGCGCTCGAGGCCGACATCGGTCTCCAGATGGTCCTTGAGCCAGGCGAGGGTGAACTTCATGCCCGCAACTCTACAGCCCGCGGGTCATCGACGGCACGTCCAGGGGCACGAAGCCATAGTGCCGGAGCCAGCGCAGGTCCGCCTCGAAGAAGGTACGCAGATCGGGGATGCCGTATTTGAGCATGGCGATACGGTCGATGCCCATGCCGAAGGCGAAGCCCTGATACTTGTCAGGGTCGATGCCGCCGGCGACGAGCACTTTCTGATGCACCATGCCGCTGCCCATGATCTCCAGCCAGTCGCCGCCGACGCCGAGCCTGAGCTCGCCGCCCTCGCGCGAGCAGCCGATATCCACCTCCATCGACGGCTCGGTGAAGGGGAAGTGGCTGGGCCGGAAGCGCACCGGCAGGTCGGGCAGGTCGAAGAAGGCGCGGCAGAACTCGATGATGCAGCCCTTGAGGTGGCCCAAATGGGTGGTCTCGTCGACCACCAGGGCCTCGAGCTGGTGGAACATGGGGGTGTGGGTGGCGTCGCTGTCGCAGCGGTAGGTGCGGCCGGGCGCGATGATGCGGATCGGCGGCCCAGCGCTTTTCATGGTGCGGATCTGCACCGGCGAGGTGTGGGTGCGCAACAGGAGGCGCGTGCCGTTGGCGCGCTCGGGCAGGTAGAAGGTGTCGTGCATCTGCCGCGCCGGATGCTCGGGCGGCATGTTGAGGGCCTCGAAGTTGTAGAAGTCGTCCTCGATGTCCGGCCCCTCGGCGACGGTGAAGCCCATCTCGCCGAAGATGGCGATGCATTCGTCCAAGGTCTGGCTGATCGGGTGCAGCCGGCCCATCGGCCTGAGCCGCGGCGGCAGGGTGATGTCCGCCGCCTCCCGGCCGAGCCGGTCGTCGAGCGCCGCCGCCGCCAGCTCCGAGCGCCGCGCCTCGATGGCGGCAGCGATCTCGTCCTTCAGGCGGTTGAGGGCCTGGCCGGCCTGGCGCCTGGCGTCGGGATCGAGGCCGCCCAGATCCTTGATATGGCGTGTAATCTTGCCCTTCCTGCCAAGGGCGGCGACGCGCACGACCTCCAGCGCGCCTAGGTCCGCGGCGGCGGCTGTGGCCTCTATTATTTCAAGCCTAATTGCCTCGAAGTCTTCGGCCATCTGGGAGCCAACGC
Organism: Alphaproteobacteria bacterium; assembly: GCA_036445355.1. Taxonomy (GTDB): domain Bacteria; phylum Pseudomonadota; class Alphaproteobacteria; order UBA6615; family UBA6615; genus JAZFQY01. Next base: position 17,474 of record JAZFQY010000208.1, on the reverse strand, counting down.
AATTATTAATCTGCTTCCATACACAAAGGGGCCGTCCACAGGACTGGCCCCTCTTATCACCGCCTGACAGTCGCGGCGCCGTCCGTCGGGCGGCGCCCGTCGCCTCAGGCCGGTTTCGCCAGAGCGTCCTGTGACGTCTTGACCAGGGCCGCAAAGGCCTCCGGTTCGCGTGCGGCTAGTTCAGCCATCACCTTGCGGTCCATCTCGATCCCGGCGCGATTGATGCCGGCGATGAACTGGGAGTAGGTCATCCCGTGCGCCCGGGCACCGGCATTGATGCGCTGGATCCACAGTCCCCGGAACGTCCGTTTGCGTACCTTGCGATCGCGGTAGGCATATTGCAGCCCCTTCTCCACGCGCTCGATCGCGACCCGGAAACTCTTGCTATTGCGCCCGCGATAGCCCTTCGCCGCCTTCAGCACCTTCTTGTGCCGGGCGTGGTGGGCGGTTGTGCTGCGCGCCCGTGCCATGGTCGCCGCTAGCGAGAATACGGCATCATCGGCGCCACGATCTTGGCGTCGGGAGCCGACATGACGCCCAATTTGCGCGCCTTGCGCTTCATGCTCTGGGGCCGCTTGCTCATGCCGTGACGCATCCTCGCCGGCTTCATCCGCACCTTTCCGGTGGCGGAGCGCCGGAAGCGCTTCTTGACCGAGGCCTTGGTCTTCAGCTTGGGCATTTCGCACCTCCCGTGGGGCGAGTCGTTGCCGCGGCCGGGCATGCCCGGGGGCCAATGGGCCCCGCCCGCCGCGCGGGCGGGGGTTTATAGCCGGCACCCGAGTGCGAGGCAAGGGGGGTGCGAGGCGCGACCTCCGGTTTCGGCGGACCGAGGCGCCGGCGGCCGTCAGCGCGGAGCGATGATCATCACCATCTGCCGCCCCTCCATCTTCGGCATCTGCTCGACCTTGGTGACCTCGTCGAGCTCGTCGCGGACCCGTTCCAGCACCTTCATGCCGAGCTCGGGATGGGCAAGCTCGCGGCCACGAAAACGCAGGGTCACCTTGACCTTGTCGCCATCGTCGATGAAGCGGCGGGCGTTGCGCATCTTCACATCGTAATCGTGCTGGTCGATGTTGGGGCGCATCTTGATTTCCTTGACTTCGATGACCTTCTGTTTTTTTCGCGCCTCGGTCTTCTTCTTCTGCTCCTGGTACTTGAGCTTGCCGACATCGAGGATTTTGCAGACCGGTGGATCGGCGGTGCCGGCGACCTCGACGAGGTCGAGCCCGGCGTCGAATGCCCGGTCCAATGCGTCTTCTAATTCAACAATGCCGACCTGCTCTCCCTTCTCGTCGATGAGCCGAACATTCGGCACGGAAATCTCATCATTGACCCTGGGGCCCGTCTTCTTGGGCGGGGTCATGTCATAGGGTCGCCTGGCGATCTATACGCCTCCTTTGCTATCGACACATGGGCGCTGGCGCCGTGTCCTAGTCCTCACAAATTCTCGCCACGCCGCGCGTCTTGGCTTCAGGCCGCGGGCGCGGCCGCCGCCTCGCTAAGATTATGAACCGCTTGGTCGAGTGCAAGGGTTTCTTGCGCCTCGATGCCCAGGCGGCGGATGGTGACGCTGCGCGCCTCGACCTCGCGCTGGCCGGCGATCAGCATCAGCGGCACCTTGGCGTGGCTGTGCTCGCGCACCTTGTAGGAGATCTTCTCGTTGCGCCGGTCGAGCTCGACCCTGAGCCCGGCGCCGGCACAGATCTGGGCCACCTCGGCAGCGTAGGCGTCGGCGTCGCTGGTGATGGTCGCCACCACCGCTTGCACCGGCGCCAGCCACAGGGGCAGGCGTCCGGCGTAATGCTCGATCAGGATGCCGATGAAGCGCTCGAAGGAGCCCAGTATGGCCCGGTGCAGCATCACCGGCCGGTACTTCTGCCCATCCTCGCCGACATAGCTGGCGTCCAGGCGCTCGGGCAGCACGAAGTCCACCTGCAGCGTGCCGCACTGCCAGTCGCGGCCGATGGCGTCGCGCAGCACGAATTCGAGCTTCGGCCCGTAGAAGGCGCCCTCGCCCGGGTTGAGGGTGAAGTCGAGGCCGGTCGCCTTGGTCGCCTCCATCAGCGCCGCCTCCGCCTGGTCCCAGGTGCTATCGGCGCCGGCGCGCACTGGCGGCCGGTCGGCGAACTTGATCGTCACGTCGCGGAAGCCGAAATCGGCGTAGACGCTGCGTAAGAGCTCACAGAAGGCGCCGGTCTCGGAGACGATCTGCGCCGGTGTGCAGAAGATATGGGCGTCATCCTGGGTGAAGGCGCGCACGCGCAAGAGGCCGTGCAGGGCGCCGGAGGGTTCGTTGCGCAGGCAGGAGCCGAACTCGGCCATGCGGATCGGCAAGTCGCGGTGGCTGGTGATGCCCTGACGGTAGATCTGGACGTGGCCGGGACAATTCATGGGCTTGATCGCCAGCACGCGGTCGCCCTCGTCGGCGAGGGTGAACATGACCTCGCGGAACTTCTCCCAGTGGCCGGAGCGCTCCCACAGGCTGCGATCGATGAGCTGCGGGGTCTTGACCTCGATGTAGCCGGCGCGCTCTAGCCGCCGGCGCATGTAGGCCTTGCAGACGCGATAGAGCGTCCAGCCCTTGGCATGCCAGAAGACGGAGCCCGCCGCCTCTGCCTGGATGTGGAACAGGCCCATCTGGCGGCCGAGGCGGCGGTGGTCGTTCCGCTCGGCCTCCTCCAGCATGTGCAGGTAGTCCTTGAGCTGCTTGGCGGTCGCCCAGGCGGTGCCGTAGATGCGCTGCAACTGCTGCTTCGTGGCGTCGCCTCGCCAGTAGGCGCCGGAGACCTTGGTCAGCTTGAACGCCTTTCCGAGCTTGCCGGTCGAGGGCAGGTGCGGGCCAGTACAGAAATCGATCCAGTCGCCCTGGCGGTAGAGCGAGATCTCCTCGCCGTCGGGCAGGGTTTCGATGTGCTCGGCCTTGAAGCTCTCGCCCTTGTCCTTGAAAAAGGCAATGGCCTCGCCCTTGTCCCAGACCTCGCGCGTGATCTCCTCGTCGCGGTCGACGATCTCGCGCATGCGCGCCTCGATTATTTCCAGATCGTCGGGCGTAAATGGCTCGTCGCGATAGAAGTCGTAGTAGAAACCGTTTTCGATCGCCGGACCGAAGGTAACTTGGGTACCGGGAAAAATCTCCTGCACCGCCTCGGCCATCACGTGCGCGGCATCGTGGCGCAGCAGCTCCAGGGCGTCCGCCTCCTTGGCGGTGACGATGGCGACATCGGCGTCGCGCGCCACGACCGCCGCCAGGTCCTTGATCGCGCCGTCGACGCGCAGCGCCAGCGCCGCCTTCGCCAGTCCCGGTCCGATATCGGCGGCAATCTCGGCGCCGGAGACGGGCCCGGGATAGGTCCGATGGCTGCCGTCTGGCAACCGGACGCGCACCTCGGCGCTGTCGTCCATCGGATGTGCTCGCCACCTTGGTTCGCGCCGCTCCGCCCCGGCCCGTGCAAATGAGCGGTGCGGCTGGGATTTAGCGCAAGCGCAGGACCTCTTCAACCTCCGCGACCGCCAGCTCCGACAGGGAGCCGCGCTGCACGATGGTGACGTTGGCGCCCCGCGGTGCGCACAAATCGGGGTCGGAGGCATCGGAGAACAGCACCACCGTTGGCGCCCCGGCGACGGTAATCAAATGGATGGGGCCGGTGTCGTTGCCGAGCGCGCCGGCCGCGCCGCGGGCGAGCATGACGATCTCCGCCAGGCTGGTCATGCCGGTCAGGTCGAGTGCCTGGGGGCAGGCAGCGGCGACTTTCGCGGTCACGTCGCGCTCCGGCGCGTCGCCGAGCAATACCGGCGTCACGCCCCGGCGCACGAGTTCCCGGCCGAGGGCGGCGTAGCTCTCGGCCGGCCAGCGCTTCTGCCGCCGATGTGCCGAGCCGCCCGGGACCATCAATACATAGCTGCCGGGCAATTCGAATCGGGAGATATCCGCCTCGACCCAGTCCAGCGACGGCGGCGGCACGGCGTTGACACCGGCGATCCTGAGCTGTTCCGCCTGGCGCTCGATCGTGTGCATCCGCTCGCGCGCCGGGTCGAGGTGGGGATGGGAGCAGCCGCGGGCGATACCGCACCACTCCAATGGCCGCGCCCGCCGTGACAGGCGCGGCCGCATGAAATGGTAATACAGCGACGAGCGGCGGGAGGTCTGCAGATCGTAGACGCGGTCGTAGCGGCCGTTGCGCAAGCGCCGCACGAGCCGCAGCCACCCAGTCAAATGAGCCGTGCCCGGCCGCGTATCGATGCAGACGCGATCGAACCAGGGATTGGCCGCCGCCAGGGGCGCCATCGGCGCCGTCGTCAGCAGCGTCACATGGGCATCCGGGTGATGCGTGTGGATGGCGGCGAAGGGTCCGGTCGCCTGTACGAAATCGCCCAGCGCGCCGAGCTTGATGACGAGAATGCGCTCCGGAGTGGCGAGCATGGGTCAGGCGGTGCCGCCGGCGGCGACCAAAACCTCGTTGTAGACCGAAAGCGTGGCATTGCACATGGCCTGCTTGGTGAAGTGCGCACGCACATGTGCGATGGCCGCCTCGGCCAGCCTCTGCCGCCCGGTTCCGTCGAGCTCCAGCGCGACCTCGAGCGCCTGCGCCAGCGCCGCGGCGTCGCCGGAGGCGAAGGTCCATCCGGTCTCGCCGCCGATGATCTGCTCCCTGGTGCCGCCATGGTCCGAGATGACGACCGGCCGCCCCATCGCCTGCGCCTCGGCGACGACGCGGCCAAAGGCCTCCGGGTCGGTGGAGGCGGAGACGACGACGTCGGCCAGCATGTAGGCCGCCGGCATGTCGTCGAAATGATCGCAAAACTGCACCACGCTCTCGAGCATGGCGCGGTGCACGAGCTCCTCGAGCTCGGCGCTGTAGCGCTCGCGCCCCTGGTCGCCGCCGACGAACAGGCAGACCAGGTTCACGTTGCCGAGCCGGGACAAGGCATCGATCAGGAGCGCGTGCCCCTTCCAACGGGTCAGGCGGCCGGCCAGCATTACCACCGGTACGCCATCCGGCAGGCGCCAGCGCTGGGCCAGCTGGATCACCCTTTCGGCGCTGACGCGGTCCGGATTGAAGATTTCGGTGTCGATGCCGCGCGGGATGACGCGGATGCGTGCCGATTCGACGCCATAATTGGCCGCCATATGATGGGCGATGAAACGGGAGTTGGCGATGACCCTTTCGCCTCTGGCCATGATCGAATTGTATCGGCGCTTGACCGGGCCACTGAAATTGTAAGTGCCGTGGAAGGTGGTGACAAAGGGCGTGCCCGTGCGCCGCGCGGCCATGTAGGCGCTCCAGGCCGGGGCGCGGCTGCGCGCGTGCACGAGGTCGACCCCATGTCTCTTGATCACCCGCGCCAGGCGTCCGGCATTGGCGCGAATCACGAACGGGTTCTTCGAGGCCAGCGGCATTTCGAGGTGGGGCGCCCCGATGCGCTCGAGCTCGAAGACTCGGCGCCCACCGGCCGAGGCGATCAGCGGCGTGGCGCCGCACTCCGCCAGAGAGTGGGCGATGTCGAGTGTGCTGCGCTCGACGCCGCCGCCCGTATGCTCGAGGGACGGGACGACCTGGAGCACCCGCGGGCGGCCATCGCCCCACGCAAAGTAGCCGGCGGCGGGACCCGACTCGCCGCCGTTATCGCCTCCGCCCTCGTTCATGCGCCGTGGCTTGTATCATGTCCGCGCCCGGCGCCGAAACGACCTAATTCCAGAAATTCGGCGATGACCGGCGCATTGCCGGCCCGGCGGGCACGACCTCAGGCTCCAGCCGCCAGGGCCTCGAGGCCCGAGCGGTAATCGGGGTAGGCCAGCACGACTCCGAGCTCCTCCTTGATGCGGCGGTTGGAAACGCGCCTGTTCTCGGCATAGAAGCTCTCTGCCATGGGGCCGAGGTCGGCCGCCTCGATCGGCACCTCGGGCGGCGGCGGCACGCCCGCGAGCCGGCAGGCAAATTCGATCACCTCCTGGGGCGGCGCCGGCGTGTCGTCGCACACGTTGTAGGCCGCGCCCGGATTGGGCCGCGCCATCGAGGCGCGCAGCACCCGGGCGACGTCCGCGACATGGATGCGCGAGAACACCTGACCCGGCTTGACAACGCGCCGCGCCCGGCCTTCGCGTACCGCGTCCAGGGGACTGCGGCCGGGACCGTAGATGCCGGCGAGGCGAAACACATGCACCGGCACGCCGTGATCCCGATACAGGGCCTGCCAGGCGGCCTCGGCCGCTTGCCGCCGGCGGCCGCGCTCCGTCGATGGCCGCAGATCCGAGTCCTCGTCCACCCAGCCGCCGCCGCGGTCGCCATAGACGCCGGTGGTGGACAAGTACCCGGCCCAAGCCAGGCGTCCGGCTGCGGCCAGCGCCGCGATGTCGCTGCCGTGTCGGCGCAGCACGGGATCACCGTCGCCGTCCGGCGGCACCGAGCTCAACAGATGGGTGACGCCGACAAGCGCCGTGCCGGCCAAGGGCACGCCGTCGGCAAAGCGGAACGCTTCGATCCCCTCGCGCCGGTGGGCGGTCGCCATCGCCGCCTCGCGTGTGGTGCCGCGCACCTCCCAGCCCACGGCCAAAACCTCGCGGGCGAGGGCCCGGGCGCAGTAGCCAAGGCCGAATGCGAACAGAGTGCAGGCGTTGGACATGGGGTTGCGTTGGCCGTGGCTTGGGCCGACTCTAACAGCCATGGGGGACGCGGGCGAAGTCTCATATCGCGGCAAGGAATCGCGCACCGCCTGGCGCTCGCGGCATCGCTGGCGGCGGGCCTGACGGCGGCGGCGCAGGAGGACGCCGGAGACGCGCCGGGCTCGCCGGCGGCCGACTTCGCCCGCCGCAGGCTCAACGGAAGCGACGCCCGGCGGGGCCGTCCGGCGGCCGCCGGCCGCGACTAAAAATCCGGGTCGGCGTAGTGCCGGGGCGGCGCCACGCCGGGGAAATGGTCGGCGAGGATGGGCCGGAAACTGGGCCGTGACTTGACCCGCGCGTACCACTCCTTGGCGGCGGCGTGATCCTTCCACGGTACGTCGCCCAGATAGTCGATGCAGGAGAGCTGCGCTCCGGCGGCGATGTCGGCCAGGGAATAGGCTTCGCCGGCGAGCCAGTGCCGGCGCTCGGCGAGATAATCGATGTAGCCCATGTGGATGTGCAGATTGGCGCTGCCGGCGCGCAGCGCCGCCGCGCTCGGCTGGCCGAGCCCGAGGACGCGCTTGTCGAGCTTTTCGTCGACAAGGTTGCGCGTCACCTCGCGCTGGAATTTCTGGTCGAACCAGGCGACCAGCCGCCGCACCTCGGCCCGCTCCGCCGGCTCGGCGCCGAGCAGCGGCGGCTCCGGGTGGCGCTCCTCCAGAAACTCGGTGATGGCCACCGAATCGGCGATGGCGGCACCGTCCTCGTCGACCAGGACCGGCACCTCGCCGGCCGGATTGAGGGCCAGGAACTCGGGCCGCCGCTTCCACACCTTCTCGGTCATGGGCTCGAAGTCGAGCCCCTTCTCCTTGAGCACGACCCTGACCTTGCGCGCGAAGGGGCACAGCAACATGTGGTAGAGCACGAGCATGGGCGCACTCTATCGCCCCGCCAACGGAAGGCAACCGCGGGCATAGAGCCTTTTCCGGTCATATTGACGCAATTCTGTTGTGCCCGCGAGGCGGCAGGCCGCAAGGCGTCTGGCGAAGCGCGATGCGGGGCATCAGGCGAGGCAGACAACGCCGCGGATGCCCCTCGCGGGACAACCCGGAGGGACAGACCCCTTTGGGCCAGGGCGGCGTCAAGCGCCTCGAGCGTAGCTATGGCAACGCTTTGCGGCACTTTCCTGGCCCTGACCCAAGATGGCCCTGTCAGAATGGACCGGAGAAGGCTCTACTCCGCTGCGCCGGCGGTGGCCTCGGCGCGCGTCAGGGGCTGGTCGAGCCTGTTCAGCATGTCCTTGGGCACGACCTGCCAGATGCGGCCCACCACTTGGTCCCAGTCGCGCAGGAGCTGGGCGGCATGGGCGGACTGGGTCTCGCGCGCATGCTCCTCCACCAACGCCTTCGCCACCCCTTCCCAGTGCGCCGTCTCGATGCGCTGCCAGGTAATGGTGTCGGGGTTGAGACGGCGCTCGAAGCGGTCCTCGGCATCGTAGACGAAGGCCATGCCGCCGGTCATGCCGGCGCCGAAATTGTCGCCGACGGGACCGAGGATCACGGCCACGCCACCGGTCATGTATTCGCAGCCGTTGGAGCCGCAGCCCTCGACCACCGCATGGGCGCCGGAATTGCGCACGCAGAAGCGGTCGCCGGCGAGCCCGGCGGCGTAGAAGCGGCCGGCGGTGGCGCCGTAGAGGACGACATTGCCGACGATCGTGTTCGCGGTCGTCTTGAGCCGGCTCCGGGTCACCGGCCGGATAACGATGATGCCGCCGGATAGCCCCTTGCCGGCATAGTCGTTGGAGTCGCCCAGCACCTCGAGCTTCAGCCCCTGGACGGCGAAGGCGCCCAGGGACTGGCCGGCGGAGCCGCGCAAGCGCACCGTCACATGGCCGTGGCGCAGCCGGTCCATGCCGAACTGGCGTGTGATGCGCGAACTCATCTTGGCGCCGATGGCGCGGTGGGTGTTGCGGATGCCGTAGGCAAGCTGCATCTTCTCGCCATCGCGGAACAGGGGCTCGGCGTCCTGGATCATCTGCGCGTCGAGGGTCTCCGGCACCTCGTTGCGCGCCGTCGTGCAGTAGGGCGCGTCGTTGCCGGCGTCGGCGCGCACCAGGATCGGGTTCAGATCGAGATCGTCGAGATAGGGATTGCCGCGACTGACCTGGGTGAGCAAGTCGGTGCGGCCGATGATCTCGCTCAGGCTGCGGAATCCGAGCCCGGCCAGTATCTCGCGCACTTCCTCGGCGATGAAGGTGAACAGGTTGACCACCTTCTCCGGCGAGCCGGTGAACTTGGCGCGCAGGCGCTCGTCCTGGGTGCACACCCCCACCGGGCAGGTGTTTGAGTGGCACTGGCGCACCATGATGCAGCCCATGGCGACGAGGCTGGTGGTGCCGATGCCGAACTCCTCCGCCCCCAGCATGGCGGCGATGGCGACGTCGCGGCCGGTCTTGATGCCGCCATCGACGCGTAGCTTCACCCGGTGGCGCAGGCGGTTCAGGGTCAGCACCTGATGCACCTCGCTCAGGCCCATCTCCCATGGCAGGCCGGCATACTTGATCGACGATTGCGGGCTCGCCCCGGTGCCGCCGGCATGTCCGGAGATGAGGATCGTATCGGCATGCGCCTTGGCGACGCCGGCGGCGATGGTGCCTATGCCGGTGCGCGCCACCAGCTTCACGCACACGGTGGCGTCCGGGTTGATCTGCTTCAGGTCGTAGATGAGCTGCGCCAGATCCTCGATCGAGTAGATATCGTGATGGGGCGCCGGGCTGATGAGCGAGACGCCCTCGGTCGAGTGGCGCAGGCGGGCGATCATCTCCGACACCTTGAAGCCCGGTAGCTGACCGCCCTCGCCGGGCTTCGCACCCTGGGCAATCTTGATCTCGATCTCGCGGCAGTTGTTCAGGTACTCCGCCGTGACGCCGAAGCGGCCGGAGGCGACCTGCTTGATGGCGCTGGAGGCGTTGTCGCCGTTCTCCTTCGGCCGGTAGCGGGCCGGGTCCTCGCCGCCCTCGCCGGAGTCGGACTTGGCGCCGATCCGGTTCATGGCGATGGACAGGGTCTCGTGCGCCTCGGGGCTGAGGGCGCCTAGGGAGATGCCCGGCGTCACCAGGCGCTTGCGCAGCTCGGTGAGCGACTCCACCTCATCGGCGGAGACCGGCTCCTCGCCGTCCTTGAAGTCCAGAAGGTCGCGGAGGTTGATCGGCGGCTGCTTCGCCACCTCCTCGGCGTAGCGCTTGTAGGTGCCGTAGCTGTCGCTGCCCACCGCCCGCTGCAGAATGTGGATGGCACCGGCCATGAAGGCGTGCGCCTCGCCGCCGCGGCGGTAGCGGTAGAAGCCGCCCACCGGCAGGGCGATCACGTCCTCATTGAATGCGCGCCGATGCATCTCCAGGATCTTGCGCTGGATGCCGGCGAGGCCGATGCCGGAGATGCGGCTGGACATGCCGGGGAAGAACTCGTCGACCAGGGTGCGGCTCAAGCCGATGGCCTCGAAATGGGCGCCGCCGCGGTAGGAGCTGATCACCGAGATGCCCATCTTGGACATGACCTTCAGGAGGCCGGCGCCGGCCGCCGCCTTGTAGCGCTGCAGGCAGTCGGAGAGCCCGAGTTCGCCGAACAGGCCGCGGCGATGGCGGGCGGCGATTGCCTCCTGCGCCAGATAGGCATTGACCGTGGTCGCGCCGACGCCGATGAGAACGGCGAAATAATGCACGTCCATGCACTCGCCCGAACGCACATTGATGGACGTGAAGGTGCGCAGGCTCTGGCGCACGAGATGGGTGTGCACGCCGCCGGTGGCGAGGATCATCGGCACCGGCGCGCGCGCCGGCCCGACACCCTTGTCGGACAGGATCAGGTGGCCGACGCCGCCGCGCACCGCGTCCTCCGCCTCCTGGCAAATGCGGCCGAGGGCGTGCGCGAGAGCGTTGTCGCCGCCCTCCGGATCGAAAGTGCAGTCGATCTCGACCGCGCTGTCGCCCATATGGGCGCGCAACGCATTGAACTCGCCGTTGGTCAGCAGCGGCGAGCTGAGGCGCAGCAGGTTGCACTGACTCTCCGCCTCGTCGAGGACGTTGCCCAAATTGCCGAGGCGCGTGGTGAGGGTCATCACCGCCGTCTCGCGCAGGCTGTCAATGGCCGGGTTGGTGACCTGGCTGAAGTTCTGGCGGAAGAAATGGTGCAGGCCACGATAGCCTTCGGAGAGGACGGCGAGCGGCGTGTCGTCGCCCATGGAGCCGGTCGGCTCATTGCTGTCCTCGACCATGGGATGCAGGATCAGCTCGAGCTCCTCCAGGCTCCAGCCGAACAGCGCCTGACGCCGCCGCAGCTCGTCGCCTACGAACTCGACCGGCTCGCCGCCGTCGGCGGCGATCAGGCTATCGAGGTTCGTTATGTTCTTCACCCACGACCCGAAGGGCTGCGCCGCCGCCAGTCGGTCGCGGAGCTCGCCGTCGTGGTAGAAGCGACCGGCCTTGAGGTCGACGGCGATCATCTCGCCCGGGCCGACGCGGCCCTTTTCCCGAATCAGGGTCTCATCGATCCGGACCATGCCGGTCTCCGACCCAACGATGAGCAGATCGTCGTCGGTGATGGTGTAGCGCAGGGGGCGCAGGCCGTTGCGGTCCATGCCGGCGATCACCCATCGGCCGCCGAAGCCGCAGATCGCCGCCGGGCCGTCCCAGGGCTCCATCACCGAGTTGCAATAGCTGTACAGATCGCGGTGCGCCTGGGGCATCGACTGGCGCGCTTCCCAGGCATCTGGGATCAGGAGCGACTTGACCATCGGCAGCTCGCGCGCGGTGCCGCGGACCATGATCTCGAACACCGCATCCAGTGCCGCACTGTCCGACGCGCCCTGGGGGATCACCGGCAAAACGTCGTGGACGTACTCGCCCAAATCCTCGGAGGCCATGCGCGGCTCGTGTGCGCGCATCCAGTTCATGTTGCCGCGCAGGGTGTTGATCTCGCCGTTGTGGGCGATGACACGGAAGGGCTGTGCCAACCACCAGGTGGGGAAGGTGTTGGTCGAGTAGCGCTGATGGTAGATGGCGAAGTTGGAGACGAAGAGCTCGTCCAGGAGGTCCGGATAAAACGCCGTCAGCTGCTCGGCCAGGAACAGGCCCTTGTAGATGACCGAGCGGCTGCCTAGGGAGCAGATGTAGAATTCCTTGATCGCACTCGCTGCGACTTGCTTTTCGATGCGCCGGCGGATGACAAAGAGGTCGAGGTCGAACTGGGCATTGGAGATGCCGCGGCTGTTGCAGATCAGGACCTGCTCGATCTCGGGCCGGGTGGCGTTGGCCTTGTCGCCGATGACGCTGGTGTTCACCGGCACCTGGCGCCAGCCATAAAGGCTGTGGCCGAAGCGCAGGATCTCCGACTCGACGATGGTGCGGCAGCGCTCCTGCGCCTCGTAGTCGGTGCGCGGCAGGAAGACCATGCCCACTGCCAGGCGCCCGTCCACGGGCTCGTGCCCGGTGCGGCGGATGTGCTCTTTGAAGAACTCCTGCGGGATCTGCAAGTGGATGCCGGCGCCATCGCCGGTCTTGCCGTCGGCATCGACGGCGCCGCGATGCCACAGGGACTTCAACGCCTCGATGCCGGCCTCCACCACCTGGCGCCGCGGCGCACCGTCGATCGCCGCCACCAGCCCGACGCCGCATCCGTCATGCTCCCAGGCCGGGTCGTAGGCATGGTTGGCCTGCAGAAGTTCGGCGTTGGCGCGCCAGGCGCGCACGGCCGCCACGCCCTGATCATGTCTGCGTTCGCTCATCGCCGCCCTCCTCACGACGCCTTCGCCAGCGGCGGCGCGGCGGCCGACTGAACATAGGCATGCATGCTCTCCGCGGCGTCGCGGCCGTCGCGGATCCCCCACACCACCAGGCTCGCCCCGCGCACGATATCGCCGGCGGCGAAGACGCCGTCGATGCTGGTCATGGCGGTGGCGTGGTCGACCTTGACCGTGCCCCAGCGGGTCACCGCCAGCTCCGGCGCCGCGAACAGCACCGGCACGTCCTCGGGGTCGAAGCCGAGGGCGGTAATGACCAGGTCGGCCTCGAGGCCGAAGCTGGAGCCGGAGATCGGCCGCGGCGTCTGCCGCCCGCTGGCGTCGGGGGCGCCCAGGCGCATGCGCTGGGCGCGCACGCCCTGCACCTTGCCGTTGCCCAGGAACGCCTCGGGCGCCGACAGCCAGACGAACTCGACGCCCTCGTCCTCGGAGATCGCCACCTCGTGACGCGAGCCCGGCATGTTGTCGCGGTCGCGCCGGTACAGGCACTTGACCGATTTCGCCCCCTGGCGCACCGCCGTGCGCACGCAGTCCATGGCCGTGTCGCCGCCGCCGACGACCACCACATGCTTGTCCTGTGCGTCGAGGGCGCCGCTTTCGAATTCCGGCACTGCATCGCCGAGGCCGCGGCGGTTGGAGGCGGTTAGGTAGCGCATGGCGGGCACGATATCGTCCAGCCCGACCCCCGGCGCCTGGATCTCCCGCGCCTTGTAGACCCCGGTCGCCAGCAGCACGACGTCGTGGCGCCGGCGCAGCTCGTCGAGGCTGGCGTCGCGGCCGAGTTCGAAATCGAGGCGAAAGCCGATGCCGCCCGCCTCCAGCAGCTTCCAGCGCCGCAGCACCACCTCCTTCTCCAGCTTGAAGTTGGGGATGCCGTAGATCATCAGCCCGCCGACCCGGTCGTAGCGGTCGTAGACAAGGACCCGGTAGCCCTTGCGCCGCAAAGCGTCGGCGGCGGCGAGACCGGCCGGCCCGGCGCCGACGATGCCCACCGACTGGCAGCGCTCCTGCGCTGGTACGATCGGCTTGACCCAGCCCTGGTCGAAGGCGGTCTCAGTGATGAAGGTCTCCACCGCGCCGATGGTGACGGTGCCGTGGCCGGCCTGCTCGATCACGCAGTTACCCTCGCACAGCCGGTCCTGGGGGCAGATGCGGCCGCACACCTCGGGGAAGGTGTTGGTGGCGGAGGCGAGCTCGTAGGCTTCCTGCAGCCTGCCTTCAGCAGTGAGCAGCAGCCAGTCCGGGATGTTGTTGTGCAGGGGGCAGTGCACCTGGCAGAAGGGAATACCGCACTGGGAGCAGCGGCCGGCCTGCTCCGCCGCCTTGCGCTCGCCAAAGCGCGAGTAGATTTCGTGCCAGTCGCGCCGGCGATCGGTGGCCGGCGCCTTTTCAGGCGTCTGCCGTCGGACATCGACGAAGCGAAGCATTTTGGTCGTCATCGGCCAGCCCCAGGCGTTTCTTCTCGGCCGCGACTGCATCCCCTTGCGGCGGTCTGTTTATACGGCATTTTCCCCCTGGATTCGAGCCCTAATCGGCTTTTTATGTCAACTTATCTGACTTAATTGCCCGCGGATATTTTGCACAGCCCGGGAATATCGAGCCAGGCGGCCGAAACCATCGGAAAGACCGGAAGCATCTGGAAGAGTAGTCTCACTTAAGGACTAAATAATTTTGAAATTCATTCGCCGAACCTCTCACCTGGGGTCACTCCATAACCGCCGGCTTCCGGCCGGAGGCTACCGGCGATGTCGGAAACTTTGCCAGCGACCGTGCTCACCCTGGCGGCGGCCATCGGCGAGGAGGTCGGTTTTCTGGGTGTCCTGCCCCTCGACCGCGCCCGGCTGAGTGTCCTGCGCCAGGCCGGCGTGACCTTCGCCCAGGTCAGCCACTCGAGCGAGCGGGCGCACGTGATGTCCGTCGATTTCGACTGCGAGGTGACCGGATTTCTCGGCGATCAGCCGCTTCTGCTGCACCGCTGCTCGAGCAGCCGGGGCGACAGCGGTGGGCCCGTGCTGGCGATGGACACGCCGCGCATCGTCGTCATCCACGATGGCCACATCGAGGCCGACCTGGGGCGGTTCGGCGTCGCCGTGCCTGCGGGCAGCTTCCACGACGCGCTCGGGGAGCGCTTGGGGCCGGCGGACGGCCGCACCGGCGGCAGGCTCGGCGGCCGCCGGCCGGGTGTCCGCTAATGCGGCACACTCAGGCGGCGGGAGCGACGCCGGCGAGCAGCTTTTCCCCGGCGACCGAGCCCATGACCTCGCCCAGGGCGCGCACGACAGCCATGTCGTAGCGCGACAGGTTGCCCTTGAGGATCTTGAGCGCCTCCTCGGGCGCGATGGCGCCACGATAGGAGCGCGGCTCGATGCGGGCGCAGAACACGTCACAGACGGCGAGGATCCTGCCCGCCAGGTCGATCTCGTCGCCGGAGAGGCCCTGCGGATAGCCCTTGCCGTCGAGGCGCTCGTACATCTGGTAGATGGCCTCGGTCACGGGCACGCCGAAATCGATATCGCGCAGGACCCGTTGCGCGAACTCGACATGACGCTCCATTTCCGTGATCTCCTCCGGGCTCAGGCGTTCCGTCTTCGTCAGCAGCTCGCGGCGAACGCCCAGCTTGCCGATCTGCGACAGGTTGGCGGCGATCTCCACCGTCGTCACCAGCTCGGCCGGGGCGTTCAGGTGGGTGGCGATGTCTATGGCAAAGCCGGCCATGCGCGCAGAGTGGCCTGCGAGGTGCGGGTCGCGCAGCTCCACCGCCCGGACCAGACCATTGACGGTCTGGCGCACGGCCCGTTCGCGCTTGCGCTGATGTTCGACCAGGTCGGTGATGTCCCGCGCCACGGACAGGATGCCGGAGACCGAGCCCTCCTCGCCGCGGAACGGAATTTTCGATACCTGCAAATGCCGGCGCTTGCCGGCGAGATACACTTCCTCATGGGCGGTCGCAGAGCGGCCCGACGTGGCAACGGTTTTGTCCCAATTCCTGAGCCGTTGCGCCGTGCCGTGGCCAAACACCGCCTCGTCGTCGAGCCCGATCATTTCCTCCGCCGACCGGCCGGCGGCGCTGGCGAAGGCGGGGTTGACGTAGACGTATTTGCCGCTCTCGTCCTGCAGGCCGATATAGTCGGCGATGCTGTTGTTGATCGAGTCCAGGAACCGCCGTTGCGCGTTTATGCTGCCGGCCATGCGGCTGAACTGGCGCGCCAGGGACCTGTTGTACTCGTTGCGGAACCGCCACCAGACGGCGGCGAAGGCGGCGAGGAACACGATGACCACGAGGCTGGCGAGGGCAACCAGGTTGGCGGTGAAGGACCTGAGGCCGGCCTCCGCCTGCACCTTCTCCACTTCCCACGTCACCCACCAGTCGATCCCGGCCGGCATGGCGGCGGCGGCGTAGACCGGCTTGGCCTCGACCACCCCCTGGCGCTCGACGAACGGGATCGTGCCATCGCCGACGATCAGGCCGCCGAGGTCGACTTCCGTGACGGCGGACGCGCGGGCCGGGTCGAGATCCTCGAAACGCGCGCCGTTTGCCTGAACGATGTGGAAGGTGCCGGGTCCCTGGGTCACGGGGTCGGAGCGCAGGAACTCCTGCAGCGGCCGGCCGACGGGCAGGGTGAACACGAACACGGCGACGACGGCCTTCTCTGCCGCCACCGGTTGCGGCGGAAAGACCGGCGCCAGGTAATCCATCACCAGGCCGGTGGTGTCCTCGCGCGCCGGCGTGAAGGTCGGCGTGCCGGTCCCGAAAACGGCGGCGACGGCCGCCCTGTGCGCATCGGCGAGGACCATCCCGGCGCTGCCGGCGAGTGCCACCTTGCCATCGCGCCCGACCATCGCCGCCGACACGAAGTCCGTGGTCCGGACCAGATTGGCGAGCGCCTGATTGAGGTAGGGAATCTGCGGCGCCAGGGGGCTCGCGGCCGGCCGGTTCGGGTTCGCCACGCCCGGCCCCGCCGGCGCTACCAGCCGGGACAGGTCGCCGTCGGCAAGGTCGAGCTCGGCGGCGAACAGCCGGAACAGCTCGCTGTCCACGACCCGGTCGGTCTGCCGGGCCGTCGCCTCCAGCCACGATGCGATCAGCTCGGAGCGGCCGGTGACGAGTATTTCCAGGCGCTGCCTCAGGTCGGCGCTCACCTGCGCCCGCTCGGAGCGAAGGCTGTAATAGGAGACGGCACCGACGACCACCGCGACAAGGACGATGACGAGCCCACCCAGGATCATCGTGCGCGTTCGGTTGCGCGCGTCGGCGCGGGCCTCGGCCGCATCCACTTCGAGAAACTCCAGACCGTCGCCGCGTCTCATGGGAGGACCCCGCTGTGCGGCTTTGCCGTCACTTTCGACGTCAGGAGATTGGGCTTCGGCACGTGCAGCCAGCGGCTCGTCTCGTTGACCGAATATTGCGGAATGTAGTGCTTATAGAAGGAATCAGAAAATATTGCATCGGAAAGACTGTCAAGAATCTTGATGTCGTTCTCGACGTAAACGGCGAGGACCGCATGGCCGATTTGACGGATGGTGTCCATGACCACGACCACGCGCATTTGATCATTGGAAAATCCCAGCTGCCGCAAGGCGAAAAACTTGGCTATGCCATAGTCTTCGCAGTCGCCGGAGTGGATCATGAACTCGCTCGGCGTCGCCCAATACTCGCTCAGCCCGTAGACCTCGACGTCCAGCTTGTATGGCCACCTATTGAAGAATTTGTTGATGTAATCGATCTGCTGCAAGGGTGGCAGTTCGCGCGCCTCGGCGACGGCCCGGCCGAGCGTGCGCATGGCCGGAGTGCCGCACGTCGTCGCGTCGGCCATGCACGCCTTCAGCGTCTCGCCCTCGACCGACAGGCGGTCGAGCACCCGGTTCCACTGCGGCAGGGCGCTCAGTGCCGCCGCCTGAAACTCGGCCGAGCCGAAGATGCCGGCGTCGGCCTGCCTGGCCGTGCGCGCCAGATTGGCCAGATTCTCGGCCCTCGCCGGTGTTGCGAGAGCGACCGACGCGACGAAGGCAAGACCCAGGCAAAGGATATGGCGGTACTGGAGCAAGATCGCGCCCCGTGGCCGGTGAAATCGCT
>JAZFQY010000207.1:0-6811 GCA_036445355.1 Alphaproteobacteria bacterium | reverse complement strand
GGCGGCGCCCTCCATGACGGTGCGCACCGCCTCGATCGTCGCCTCGACGTGCGGCTCGGCGACCTCGAACAGAAGCTCATCGTGCAACTGCAACAACATCTGCGCGTCGAGGCCGCCGAGCGCCGGCGGCACGCGCACCATGGCGCGCTTGATGATGTCCGCCGCGGCGCCCTGGATCGGTGCGTTAATCGCCTGGCGTTCGGCGAAGTTGCGCACGGCCGGGTTCTTGTCCTTGATGCCGCGCAGATGGATCTTGCGCCCGAACAGGGTCTCGACGAAGCCGCGCTCGCGCGCGATAGCCACGGTCTCGTCCATATAGTCGCGGATGCCGGGGTAGCGCTCGAAGTAGGCGTCGATATAAGCGCGCGCCTCGCCGCGCTCGATGCCGAGATTGCGCGCCAGGCCGAAGGCGGAGATGCCGTAGATGATGCCGAAATTGATTGCCTTGGCGCGCCGGCGCATGAGCGGGTCCATGTCGGCGATCGGCACGCCAAACACCTGCGCGGCGGTCATGGCGTGAATGTCCTGACCCTGGGCGAAGGCCTCCTTCAAGGCCTCGATGCCGGCGACGTGGGCGACGATGCGCAGTTCGATCTGTGAGTAGTCGAGGGAGACCAGCTTGCGCCCCTCGGGGGCGACGAAGGCCTCGCGGATCTTGCGCCCCTCCTCGGTGCGCACGGGGATATTCTGCAGGTTCGGGTCGGTGGAGCTGAGGCGCCCGGTCTGGGCGATGGCCATGCCGTAGGCGGTGTGAACGCGCTCGGTGTCGGGGTTGATCTGGTCGACGAGGGCATCGGCGTAGGTGCTCTTCAGCTTCTGCAGCTGGCGCCAGTCGAGCACAACGCGGGGCAAGTCGTGGCCCTGGGCGGCCAAATCCTCGAGCACATTGGCGCTGGTGGTGTAGGCACCGGTCTTGCCCTTCTTGCCGCCGGGAAGGCTCATCTTGTCGAACAGAATTTCCCCCAGCTGTTTCGGTGAGCCGAGGTTGAAGTCCTCGCCCGCCAGCCGGCGGCCCTCCTCCTCCAACCCCACCATGCGGCGGGCGAAGTCTTCGCTCAGGCGCTCGAGCGCGGCGCGCTCGACCCGGATGCCGGCGCGCTCCATGGCGGCGATCACCGGCACCAGGGGGCGCTCCACCGTCTCGTACATTGTCACCATGTGCTCGCTAACCAGGCGGCGCTTCATCAGCCGGTGCAGGCGCAGGGTCATGTCCGCGTCCTCGGCGGCGTAGTCGCAGGCCTGCTCCAAGGGCACCTGCGCGAAGCCAATCTGGTTCTTTCCCGTACCGGTGACGTCGGAGAATTTGATCATGGCGTGGCCCAGGTGGCGCCCGGCCAGCTCGTCGAGGCCGTGGCCGTTCGTCCCCGCGTCGAGCACGTAGCTCAGAAGCATGGTGTCGTCGATGGCGGCAGGCGCGAGGAGCGGCTTATCGGCCAGGTGGCGGGCATAGGCCTCGCCCAGCACCAGGAGGTCGTACTTGATGTTGTGGCCGACCTTGAGCACCGACCAGTCTTCCAACAGCGGCCGCAGCACGGCGAGCACCTCGGCCGGCGCCATCTGCTCGGGCGCCGCGCCGCCGAGGTCGAAGCCATTGCCGCCGTCGCCAGCGACGTGGCCCACGGGCACATAGCAGGCTTGGCCGGCCTCGGTGGCAAGGGAGACGCCCACCAGCTCCGCTCGCATGGCGTTCAAGGACGTGGTCTCGGTGTCGATTGCGACGACCCCCGCCGCGACGGCGCGCCCGACCCACGTCTGCAGCGCCTCGACATCGCGCACCAACTCGTAGGCGGCCGCCACCGGCGCCTCTGCGGCCCCTTCCTCAAGCGCGCCGGAGGCAGTCCAGCGGCTCAGCATCTTGGTGAGCAGAATATTGAACTCCTGCGCCTCGAGGAACGGCTTGAGCGCCTCGGGCTCGGGTTCCGTGAGCTCGAATTTGTCGATTGGCGTCGTCACCGGCACGTCGTCGCGCAGACGCACCAGCTCGAGGCTGATACGGGCGAGGTCGGCGTGCTCGATCAAGTTCTGGCGCCGCTTCGGCTGCTTGATCTCCTCGGCGCGGGCGAGCAGTTCGTCCAGATTGCCATACTCGCCGATGAGCTGGGCCGCGGTCTTGACGCCGATGCCGGGCACCCCGGGCACGTTGTCGATGCTGTCGCCGGCCAGCGCCTGCACCTGCACCACCTTGTCCGGGCCGACGCCGAAGCGCTCGCGCACCTCGGCCTCGCCGATGCGCCGGTTCTTCATCGGGTCCAGCATCTCGACTCCGGGCCGGACGAGCTGCATCAGGTCCTTGTCCGAGGAGACGATGGTGACCTCGAACCCCCGCTCGGTGGCCAGGCGCGCGTAGGTAGCGATCAGATCGTCGGCCTCATAGCCCGCCTGTTCGATGCACGGCCGGCCGAAGGCGCGCGTCGCCGCGCGGATCAGCTCGAACTGAGGCACCAGATCCTCCGGCGGCTCAGGCCGGTTTGCCTTGTAGTCGGGATAGATGTCGTTGCGAAAAGTCTTGCGCCCGGCATCGAAGATGACCGCCATGCCCTCGGCCTCGGCGTCCTCCATCAGCTTCAGGAGCATGGTGCAGAAGCCGTAGACGGCGTTCACCGGCGTACCGTCGGAGCGGCTGAGCGGCGGCAGGGCGTAGTAGGCGCGGAAGATGTATCCCGAGCCGTCGACCAGATAGAGGCGATGCGGGTCGCTACCGTCGGTATCGTTGCTCATGGTCTAGTACCTACTATCATGGATAGATGGCACATGTGACGGCCGTGCAGCTTCTCTCGGCTAGGAGCGCGGTCCGTCGTGATGCGGTGCCATCACAAGGGCCGCGCGACGACGTCCGAAGGAGTTGCAAGGCCGCCCGCAGGGTCGCTTATCGCGTCCCCTGGAGAGCGTCAGCGCCGCTTGTCGATATCCCCGCATCGCCGGCGCGGCGCTTCCTACCCAGGAGACGCGAAAAGACGATCAAGTGTTCCACCCATCCATGATAGTAGGTACTGGGTCTAGCGCATTCGGCGCCGTCTAGACAGTCCGTCGGCGCACCCATTCGCTGTGGGTCACCAGCCAGCGCAGAGTCTCCGATGGCGCCGGCGCGCCCTGCAGGGTAAATCCGAGCTTCGACAAGAGCTTGATCGAGGCCATGTTGTCGGCGCCGCAGGTCGCCTGCACGCAGCCCACCCCGCCATCGCCGAAGGCCCAATCGATGAGCGCCGCGGCGCCCTCGGTGGCGAGACCGCGGCGCCTGTGGGCGGCGACGATGGCATAGCCGATCGCCACCACGCCCGTCGCGTCGGGCGGGCCCTGGAAGCCCATGGCGCCGACGACCATGCGCTCCGGCTTGTATGTGACTAGCCACAGGCCCCACGGCCGCCATTGGGGTGCGGCGGCCAGTTCCTCGGCGTGGGTCGCCAGCATTGCCGAGAGATCTTCGTCGGGGAAGTCCCGATGCAGGATGGCACCGCCGAGCCGGGCGGCGCCGGCGCGATCCTCATGCAGTGCCCGTGCCAGCGCCGCGTCCACCGGGCGCATCTTGAGGCGCCTCGTCTCGATCGCGGCGCCGCGCTCCACGCGCGCGCCTTCGGCGCTCGCCGCGCCCGCCGCCCCGCGCCCAGGCACTCCGGCGGCGGCGCTAGGATCGAGCGCCAGCGGCTGCGTCCGGGTCCAGGACATAGTGTCGCCCGCAATACGGACAGTCGACGTGGTCCGCATCGCCTATGTTCAGGAACACGCGCGGATGGCCCGACGGCTCGGCGTCGCCGTCGCAGGCGACGGTCCTGGCGTCGACCAAGATCGTTTCTACTGGCTCCACGGTGCTTGCCCCGCCGGCAGAGGAAAAGGAGATTGAGACGCGGCGGCGGCCGCCGCCTATTTGACCTCGATGCGGGCGCGATGATACCCGTTGCCGCTCTGCCGGCATATCCCATATCCGCCTGGCGACGAAGCGCCCGCGCGCGAGGAGCCCCATGGCCGCCCCAGACCTGCCCGCAAACGCCATCGAGGCCAAGGCGCTGGACAAGGTGTATGCCGGCGACAAGAGCCATGCGCGGAAGCACGCGCTCAAGTCGATCGACCTGACGGTGCCGCGCGGCAGCCTGTTCGGCCTCCTGGGCCCCAACGGCGCCGGCAAGTCGACCTTCATCAACATCCTCGCCGGGCTGGTGATCAAGACCTCGGGCAAGGCCTGGGTCTGGGGCCTGGACATCGACCAGCGCCCGCGCCAGGCGCGCGCCGCCATCGGCGTCGTGCCTCAGGAGCTCAACTTCGACCCGTTCTTCACACCGCGCGAGATCCTGGAGTGGCAGGCGGGGCTGTTCGGCGTGCCGCGACGCCAGCGGCGGACGATGGAGATCCTCGACGCGGTCGGCCTGGTCGAGCAGGCCAACGCCTATTCGCGCACCCTTTCCGGCGGCATGCGCCGGCGCCTGTTGGTGGCCAAGGCGATGGTGCACGCGCCGCCGGTGCTGGTGCTCGACGAGCCCACCGCCGGCGTCGACATCGAGCTCCGGCAGCAGATCTGGGACTATGTGCGCGCGCTCAACCGCGCCGGCACGACGGTGGTGCTGACGACACACTATCTGGACGAGGCCGAGGCGCTGTGCGAGCGCATCGCCATCATCCACCACGGCCGGGTGATCGCCTGCGAGCCGACCGACGAGCTCATCCACCGCCTGGACCGCAAGGTGCTGCGCCTGACGGTGGCGGAAGAGCTGTCGCAAGTGCCGCCGGCGTTGCTGCCCTACAACGGCGAGCTCGACGGCCCCAACCGGCTGCTGGTCAGCTACCACACTAGCCAGACCGATATCGGTCCGATCCTGGCGGCGGTCGCCGTGGCGGGGCTGACGCTCAAGGACCTGTCGACCGAGGAGCCGGACCTGAAGGACATCTTCATCGAGCTCACCCGTGAGCCCGGCGATGACTCCGCGGCCCGGCGCGCCAGTTGAGCATGGCGCGCCCCGCCGCCCTCGCCCTCGCCGTTCTCTTCACTTGGGCACTGGTCGCCTGCACGCCGCGGCTGCTGGCGCCGGGACCCCACGCCGAGGCGCCCGTTGCACCCGCTCTCGACGCCGACGCCCTGCGCACCGCCGACGGGCTTCGCCTGCCCCTGCGCAGCTGGCTGCCGCCGGACGGCACGCAGGTGCAGGCGGCGGTGGTGGCCCTGCACGGCTTCAATGACTATTCCAACGCCTTCGCCAAGCCGGCGGACTGGCTAGCGGCGCGCGGCTTCGCCGTCTACGCCTACGACCAGCGTGGCTTCGGCGCCACGCCCGGCGCGGGCAAATGGGCCGGGGCGGCAGCGATGGCGGACGATCTGCGCGCCATGCTGGGGCTGGTGCGGGCGCGCCATCCTGGGATACCCACACATGCCCTCGGCCTGAGCATGGGCGGCGCCGTCGTCCTCGCCGCCCTCGGCCCGGATGCGGAGGCGGGTGGCGGCCTCGACGCCGACAGCTTCGTCCTGGTGGGGCCGGCGGTCTGGGGGCGGGCCACCATGCCGGCCTATCAGAGCCTGGCCCTGTGGCTGGCGGCGCACACCGTTCCCTGGCTCAGGCTCACGGCGCGCGGCCTCGACGTCACGCCCTCGGACAATGTGGAAATGCTGCGCGCCCTGTCCCGCGATCCCTTGGTGATCAAGGAGACGCGCGTCGACGCCATCTGGGGCCTGGTGGGGCTCATGGACCTGGCGCTGGAGGCGACGGCCCATCTCGACCGCCCGGCGCTGGTGCTCTATGGCAGCCGCGACGAGGTGATCCCGACCGCGGCGGCGCGCGCCATGCTGGCGCGACTGCCGCCCACCGGCGACGGGCGGCCACGCATCGCCGTCTACGACGCCGGCTATCACATGCTGCTGCGCGACCTGCAGGCCGAAATCGTGTGGCGCGATATCGCCGCCTGGCTCGAGGATCCGGCGGCGCGCCTGCCCTCGGGCGCCGATGCCCGCGACCCGCTCGCGGCGCTGGCGGGGCGTGATTAGAGCCTTTTCCGGCCCTCAGCGTGCCGAGACATGGGCCGACAGGCCGCGCAGGTTCTCGTCGAACTTGAGCCGGTGGGTGATCGGCGGGAAGGCCCGCTGGCGGCGGTCCATGCGCTCGCAGATCCGTCACCAGCACAAGGTGGGCACCGGTTATTTCGATGCCGTATCGAACGCGGTCGCCCAGGTGGCGTCCTCCACCCCGGCGCTCGCCGGCTCGACCGAAACGGCGCAGTTCTGAGGGCGTCGCACGTCGGGTTTGTGCGCGCCCCCGGAGGCGAGGACTGGCGCGATTAATGGAGGGGCCGGTTTGAAACCGGCCCCTACTTGTCCGGCTCGAGCTTCAGGGCCGCGGAATTGATGCAGTAGCGCAGGCCCGTGGGCGGCGGCCCGTCGGGGAAGACGTGCCCGAGATGGGCCTCGCAGCTTGCGCAGGTGACCTCGGTGCGTGTCGCGTCCAGGCTCGCGTCCTCTCGCGTCGCGACCCGGTCCTCGGCTAGGGGCTGCCAATAGCTGGGCCAGCCTGTGCCGCTATCGAACTTGTGCGCCGAGCCGAAGAGTGCGTTGCCGCAGCACACGCAGCGATAGACGCCCGGCGTCTTGCAGTCCCAGTAGGCGCCGGCGAAGGCGCTTTCTGTGCCGCCTTGGCGGGTGACGTGGAACTGCTCCGGCGTCAACTCGGACTGCCACTCGGCGTCGCTCTTGCGCGGTCTCTCGTCCATGCGCCCGACCTCCCGCCCTTGACTTAAGGGCCGGGGCCGGGCCCGGCAAGCCCTGCACTTGCCCGCCATCCCAGGGGTGGCATATTGTGCCTCTGCATCGCGCCCGTAGCTCAGCGGATAGAGCGTC
>JAZFQY010000206.1:0-2195 GCA_036445355.1 Alphaproteobacteria bacterium | reverse complement strand
TTGCGATACGTCGTCGACCCGGTAGAGGTACTTGCCGATCCAGTACAGGGTCTGCAAGTCGCGCAACCCGCCCTTGCCGTCCTTGATGTTGGGCTCGACCAAATAGCGGCTGTCGCCCATGCGCTTGTGGCGCGCCTCGCGCTCGGCGAGCTTGGCCTCGACGAAGGCGCGGCCGGTGGCCGCAAGCTGGTCGAGAAAGCGCCGACGCAGCTGCGCATAAAGAGCCTGCTCGCCCCACACATAGCGCGCCTCGAGAATTGCGGTACGCACGGTGACGTCGCGGCGCACCTGACGCTGGCATTCGTCGACCGAGCGCGTGGCGTGGCCGACCTTGAGCCCCAGATCCCACAGCATGTAGAGGATGTACTCCACCACCTGCTCGCCGCGGGGCGTTTGCTTGTAAGGCGTAAGGAACAGGAGGTCGATGTCGGAGTGGGGCGCCAGCTCGCCGCGCCCGTATCCGCCGACGGCGACCATGGCCAGCGACTCCCCCGTCGTCGGGTTGGGGGCGGGGTAGGCGCGCTCGGCTGCCAGGTCGTGCACCAGCCGCAGCAGCTGGTCGAAGAGGAAAGTGGTTGCGCGCACGGTAACGGTGCCGGTGGCGTCCTCGCCCTCGAAGCGCCGCCGGATCTCGGCGCGGCCGCCCTCGAGCGCTCGGCGCAGGCAGGCGAGGAGCGCCGGACGCGCCGCCTCCACACGCTTCACGTCGTCCAGGATGGCGTCGATCTCCGCCGAGAGCCGCCTTCGGTCGATGATCGCGCGTTGTCTTACGACCTTGCCCATGCACTGCCTCTTGGCCGCCGCCGAATTTAGCACGATGCCGCCGGCGATAGAGCAGATCCGGTTCGATGAGAATCACCTTCGGCAATTCATCGACCCGGATCTGCTCTACCTATTCGATAAAGAGCGGATTCACCTGATCGATCGGAACCTCGAAGCGGCCTCGATCGATCACGATCCGCTCTATGGCGACGGCGGCGCCAGGGCGAGCGCCAGCGCGTGGCGGCGGCGGTAGGCGAGGGCGCAGGCGGCGACGCCGATGAGCGCGCCCAGCGCCACCGGTACCTGCAGGCCCGTGACCTCCGACGCCGTTCCCATGGCGACGGCGCCCAGGGCCGGCCCGCCCCGGAAAATCATGCCGTAGAAGCTCAATACCCGCCCGCGCATGACATCGTCGATGGCGCTCTGCAGCAGGGTCTGGCCGCCGACCCCCATGCAGGTCTGGCAGAAGGCGGCGACGGCCAAGCACGCCAGGGCGAAGGCGAACCAGGACGTGGCCGCGAATGCGAACAGGACCAGGGCACCGACGCTGCCGGCGGTGGCGACCAGGCCCATGAGGTCGCCGCCGCCGCGCCGCGCCAGCCACAGCCCGGCAACGAGCGCGCCCGCACCCATGGTCGAGGTCATGATCGCCAGGCCGCCGGCGCCGCGGGCAAAGACCGCCTCGGCGAATCCGGGCAAGAGCTCGACGACCGGCCGCACCAGGACGGCGAAGGCGGCGAGCAGCAGCAAGAGGGGGCTGATGCCGGGATGGCGGAGCGCATAGCGGATGCCCTGAACCACATCGGCGAAGATGCCGTGGCGCCGGTCGGCTGTCGCCGGCGGCGGCAGCGACAGCACCGCCAGGGCATAGATGAAGGCGAGGTAGCTGACGGCGTTGGCGAGGAAGGCCCAGCCCACCCCCGCCCAGACGATGATCGCGCCCGCCGCCGCCGGGCCGAGGAATCGCGCGACATTGAAGACGACGGCATTGACCGCGATCGCCGTCGCCAGGTCGGCGCGCGGCACCAGGCTCGGCACCAGCGCCAGTCGCGCCGGCTGCCAGAAGGACTGGTTGACACCGAGGGCCAAGGTCAGGGCGGCCAGGAGCCAGATATCCAACACCCCGGCGAAGGACAGGGCCGCCAGGAGCACCGCCTGGATCATGGCCACGATCTGGAACAGCTGGGCCAGACGCCGGCGGTCGAAGCGGTCGGCCAGGGCGCCGGCGATCGGTCCCAGCACAACCGCCGGGGCCAGGTCGACCATGGCGATGACACCGAGCCAAGTGCCCGAGCCGGTGAGGTCCCAGGCGAGCCAGCCGACGGCGACCCGGTGCAGCCACAGGCCGACGAGGCTCAGGCCATGGCCGGCCATGTAGAGGCGAAAGTTTCGGTAGCGAAATATGGCGATGGCGGCGAGCCGGCCGCGCGCCT
>JAZFQY010000205.1:0-9837 GCA_036445355.1 Alphaproteobacteria bacterium | reverse complement strand
ATGCTCGCCATGACCCGGCACATCGACGTGATCGTGCCGCGCGGCGGCAAGTCCCTGATCGAGCGGGTGCAGACCGAGAGCCGCATTCCGGTCTTCGCCCACCTCGAGGGCCTGTGTCACACCTATGTCGACGGCGCCGCCGACCCGGAGATGGCGCGGCACATTGTCATCAACGCCAAGATGCGGCGCACCGGCATCTGCGGCGCCACCGAGACCCTGCTGGTCGACCGCCGGGCAACGGCCCACTTGCCGGCCATTGTCGACGATCTGATCGCCGCCGGCTGCGAGGTGCGCGGCGACGAGGCGACGCGGGCGCTGGATGTGCGCGTGCTGCCCGTGACGCCGGCGGACTGGGATACCGAGTATCTGGACGCGATCATCTCGGTGAAGGTGGTTGACGGCGTCGGCGGGGCGATCGCCCACGTCAACGCCCATGGCTCCAACCACACAGACGCCATCGTCACCGAGGACGCCGCCGCCGCCGAAAGATTCCTGGGCGAGGTCGACAGCGGCATCGTGCTGCACAACGCCTCGACCCAATATGCCGACGGCGGCGAGTTCGGCATGGGGGCGGAAATCGGCATCGCCACCGGCAAGCTGCACGCCCGCGGCCCCGTGGGTGCCGAACAGCTCACCAGCTACAAGTATTTGGTACGCGGCGCCGGCCAGTGCCGGCCGTGAGTACGCAAGTCTCGGCGCACGGCATGGCACCATAATCTGTCGGTCCCGCCCGCGGCCGTGCTAGCGTCACCCCATGTCGCCGGTCCGGGTCATCGCCGCCATGTGCCTGGCCCATGTGCTGAGCATGGCCGGTTTTTCCACCTACCCGGCGCTGCTGCCGACCCTGCAGTCGGAATGGGCGCTGACCAACACCGAGGCCGGATGGGTGGCGAGCGTCTTCTTCGTCGGCTACGTGGCCGCGGTGGCGCTGCTGACCAGCCTCACCGACCGTATCGACGCGCGCCGTGTCTATCTCGCCAGCCTCGTGCTGAGCGCCCTCGCCCTCATCGGATTCGCCGCCTTCGTCGACGGCTTCTGGTCGGCGGCCTTGTGGCGCACCCTGGCCGGTATCGGGCTCGCGGGCAGCTACATGCCCGGCATGAAGGCGCTCACCGACCGGATCGGCACGCACACACAAAGCCGCGCCGTCGCCTTCTACACCGCCCATTTCGCCATCGGCGTCAGCGTCTCGTTCGCACTCAGCGGGCCGCTCGATGCCTGGCTGGGCTGGCGCGGCGCCTTCGCCTTGAGTGCGGCGGGACCGGCGCTGGCCCTGCTGCCGGCGATCGCCGTGCTGCGCCCGCGCCCGCCGGACCCGGCAGCCAAGCCGCCGACCCACATACTGGACTTCCGCCCGGTGCTGCGCGCGCGTGCGGCCATGGCCTACATTCTCGCCTATACGGGCCATAGCTGGGAGCTGTTCGCGATGCGCGCCTGGGTTGTGGCGTTCTTTGTTTTAAGCCAGGAGATCGGGCCGGACTGGGGTGTCCTCGACGCCACGGCGCTGGCCGCCCTGATCGGCCTCGTCGGCTTGCCGGCGAGCGTCATCGGCAACGAGCTGGCCGTGCGCTTCGGCCGGCGTCGGATGGTCATCGGCATCATGCTGCTGTCCTTCGCCATGAGCTGCGCCGTCGGCTTCTCGGCGGCCCTGCCCCTGGCTGCGGTGGCGGCGCTGTGCCTCGTCTACAACGCCCTGGTCACCGCCGATTCCGCCGCGATCACGGCCGGCGCCATCGCCGCGGCGCCAGCGGGCTACCGCGGCGCGACCATGGCCGTGCACTCGCTCATCGGCTTCAGCGGCGGCGTCGTCGGCCCGCTCGCCGTCGGACTGGTGCTCGACATGGCCGGCGGCGGGGCGAGCCTCGTCGCCTGGGGCCTGGGCTTCGCCACCATGGGTGCGGGCGTGGCGCTGGGCGCGGCGGCCCTGTGGCTCGTCCATCCGCGCCCGGCAGCAGTCCCCGCCGCCAACGGGCGGGCGTGAGTGGCGGCGATGGTCGGCCGCCTTCGCCGCCTGTGCCGCCGCATCGGCTTCGATATCGCGGCCTTTCCCGGCGCGGCGGCCCATTGGCCCCAGCTCGTGACACTGCTCGAGGCCCATGGCGTGAGGGTGGTGTTCGATGTCGGCGCCAACGCCGGCCAGTACGCGACGGCGCTGTTCAACAATGGGTATCGCGGGAGGATCGTCTCCTACGAGCCGGTGGCAGCGGTGCACGGGGCGCTCACGCGCGCAGCGGCGTCGCGGCCGAATTGGGAGGTGGCGCCGCGCGCCGCGATCGGGGCCCGGGCCGGCGAAGCCGTGGTCAATATCTCCGCCGAGTCCGACATGAGCTCGCTGCACGCCATGACCGCGGCGGCGCGCACCCATCTGAGCCGCGCCCGCACCACCGGCAGTGAACGGGTGCCCATGGTCACCCTCGCCGACGAGATTTTCAGCCGCGCCGGAGCCGAGGACCGTGTATTCGTCAAGTCCGACACCCAAGGGCACGACGCACAGGTTCTCGACGGTCTCGGCGAGACGGCGGCCCGCGTCGTGGGGGTGCAACTGGAACTCGCCCTCGAGCCGGTCTACGAGGGCCAGCCGCGCTATCTCGAGCTCCTGGAGCGACTGGAGGGAATGGGCTTCACCGCGCGTCTCGTCATCCCCGGCTACTACAGCCGCCATTACGGCCGCATGCTGGAGTTCGACGTGGTCGCCTTTCGTGACTCTGAGGACTGACCGCGGTCCAGATCACGGCGGATCGACGCTTCCGTAGGTCCATTGCCGACACAGTTCCGCGCACGACAAGGCTTAGCGCGCGCGCGGATGGGCCGCCCGATAGACCTCGAGCAATCGCGCCGCGTCGACCGAGGTGTAGCGCTGGGTGGTGCCGAGGGAGGCATGGCCCAGTAGATCCTGGATCGCCCGCAAGTCGCCGCCCGAGCCGAGCAGGTGGGTGGCGAAGCTGTGGCGGAGCGCGTGCGGCGTCGCACTCGCCGGTAGACCGAGCGTCGCGCGCAGCTTCTGCATCAGGCCCTGGACAATGCGCGGATGCAGGCGGCCGCCGCGCGCGCCGACGAACAGTGGATCGGCCGGCCTCAACTCATGGGGACAGGCGGCGAGATACGCGGCAACGGCGGCGCGCACGGCGGGCAGCACCGGCACGTCGCGCTCCTTGCTGCCCTTGCCCTTCACCCGCAGCATCTCGCCGAAGGGTGCCGCGCCCCGGTCGAGGGCCAGCGCCTCCCCCAAGCGCAGGCCACAGCCATAGAGCAGGGTCAGGAGGGCAACATCGCGCTTGGCGTGCCAAGCCCGGCGTTGAAACGCGCCCGCCTCGGCCAGCAGCTCCTCGGTCTCGTCCACGGCCAGCGCCTTCGGCACGGCGTGCGGCAGCCTCGGACCCGACAGGTGGCCGACGGCGGCATTGTGGACGAGGCCGCGCCGATCGAGGAAGCGGAAGAACCCGCGCACCGCGGACAGGGCACGGGCGATGCTCGTGCGGGCAAGGCCGCGCCCGCCGAGGCGCGCCAGCCAGGCGCGGAAGTCGGCCGGGCGGAGCGCCGCCAGCTCCGGGAGCCCCGGCGGGACGCCCAAATGTTCGGTCAGAAATTGCAGAAAATCGGCGAGGTCGCGGCGATAGGCGGCGGTCGTGTGCTCGGAGGCCCGCCGCTCGCCTGCGAGCCAGCCCTGCCAGTCGGCGAAGGCGTGCCGCAAATCGGTGCCCACCGCCACTTCGGGCGCCACGTCGTGCCGGCCGTCTATTCCGCCAGTTCCAGCCATGCGCGGATCGAGTGCTCCAGCACTTGCGCCAGGAAGCTGATCAGCTCGGTCGCCTGGCCGGCTTGGTAACAGTCGTGGTCGCGGCTGCCGAAGGCGAGCAGGCCCTGGGCGCCGCCGGGTACGACGCGCAGGCGCAAGAGGGCGTCGGAGCGCACCAGCCCGGCGCCGCTGCCATAGATCCGCTTGTCGCCGTGGATGTTCTCCCGCACCCGGGCGCCGGTGCTGGGCCCCAATAGCTCCGTGACCAGCCCGTCGGGCACCACGCGCGCCCCATCCGGCAACAGACGCGGCACCGCGCCGGCCTCCAGGCACAGGGCCACCACGTCCACGTCCAGCAGCACCGCCAGATCCGTCGTCACCGTCTCCGTCAGGTGCGCGAAGCTGGGCGCGTGCAGGAGCGCCAACACCGCGGCGTGGATGCGCGTCTGGGTCTGCACGTTGCTGCGAGTGGTGGCGAGCAGCTCGCCCTGGCTATCGTGCAGCCGGCCGATCTCGCCACGCAGACGGTCGAGCATGACCTGCTGCAAGTCGATCACCGGCGCGCCGTCGCCCGCGCTCAGCATCCGACCCGGCACGGCAAGCGCCGCCAGGAGCTCGGGATGGCGTGCCAGGAAATCGGGCCGTCGCCGCAGAAACTCGATGACCTGCCGCTCGCCGGGCTCGGCCGTTGTCGCGGGCACTGCGGGGACGTCGCTCACGGGCGCTGGCGGGTCCGAGTGGCCGGGCGGGCCTACTCGGCCGCCTTGGGCTTGCCGCTGGGCGGCAAGATCGACTGGCCGGTCTTCTTCCAGTCGGCGAGGAAGGCCGCAAGCCCCTTCTCCGTCAGCGGATGGACGAAGAGCTGGCGCAACACGTTGGGCGGCATCGTCACCACGTCGGCACCGAGGCGCGCCGCTTCGACCACGTGCTTGGTGTTTCGCACCGAGGCGACCAGCACCTGGGTGCGGAATTCGGGGTACTGGCTGAATATCTCGATGATGTCGGCGACCACGTCCATGCCCGGCTGGGCGATGTCGTCGAGGCGGCCGATGAAGGGCGACACGAACTCGGCGCCCGCCTTCGCCGCCAACAGCGCCTGTCCGGGCGAGAAGCAGAGGGTGACATTGACCATCACCCCCTCCTCGGACAAGGCCTTGCAGGTCTTGATGCCGTCCATGGTGAGCGGCACCTTGACGGCGATGTTGTTCGCCAACTTGGCCAGCACTCGCCCCTCGGCGAGCATGGCCTCGTGGTCAGTCGCCGTGACCTCGGCGCTCACCGGGCCGGGAACGATGGCGCAGATGTCCTGGATGACTTCGAACATGTCGCCGCCCGCCTTGGCGATCAGCGACGGATTCGTGGTCACGCCGTCGAGCAGGCCGGTGGCGGCGAGGTCGCGGATCTCCCCGAGGTCGGCGGTATCGACGAAAAACTTCATGCGCTGGTTTCCGGACCAGGGTCGACCAACGGGCGGACGGTGCCGGCCGCACCGCGGGCGACCGCGTTGCCGGCGACTCGCCGGCCTGGCTAGAGTGTAGCCGATGTCCTCAACGGGTGCCAACTCGGCCCGGACGGCCGCCCCTGCGCATTGCGCGGCCGAGAAGCTGGGCGCCCGGGTGAGCGTCCTCCTGCCCTTGCCCCTGGAAGGCCCCTACGACTACCGCGCAAAGGCCGTCGGGCCCCTGGCGCCGGGCGACTTCGTCGCCGTGCCTTTGGGTAACCGCGAGTTGCTGGGCGTCGTCTGGGGGCCGGCGCTGGGTGACGTCGCCCGGGCCAAGCTCAGGGATGTGGTCACGCGCCTAGAGGCGCCACCCATGCCCGCGACCCTGCGCCGCTTCATCGACTGGGTCGCCGACTACACCCTGTCGCCGCCGGGCTCGGTGCTGCGCATGGCGATGAGCGCGCCGGCGGCGCTCGAGCCGCCGCGCCCGGTGCGCGCCTATGCGCCTGCGGCGCCGGCCCCGGAGCTGCGCCTGACGACGGCGCGGCGGCGGGTCCTGGCCGTGCTCGGCGACGGGCCACCGCGCGAGGCGCGCGAGCTGGCGCGAGAGGCGGCGGTGGGTACCGGCGTGATCCGGGGCCTGGTGCAGGCGGGGGCCCTCACCGAAATGGACCTGCCGCCGCCGCCCGCCTTCGCCCGCCCCGACTGGCGGCGGCGCGGGCCCAAGCTTTCGCCGGACCAGGGGCGGGCGGCCAAAGACCTCCGTGAGCGGGTGCGCCGGGGCAGATTCGCCGTCACCCTGCTCGACGGCGTCACCGGCGCCGGTAAGACCGAGGTCTATTTCGAGGCGGTGACGGCGACATTGGCCGAGGGCCGGCAGGCGCTCGTGCTGCTGCCGGAGATCGCCCTGACGCCGCAATGGCTGGCGCGCTTCGCCGCCCGCTTCGGCGCCGCGCCGGCGGTATGGCACTCCGACTTGAGCCAGACCCAGCGGCGCACGACCTGGCGCGCGGTGGCGGCAGGCGAGGTGCGCGTGCTGGTGGGCGCGCGCTCGGCCCTGTTCCTGCCCTTCGCCGAGCTGGGCCTAATCGTCGTCGACGAGGAGCATGAGGCCGCCTACAAGCAGCAGGACGGCGTCGCCTACCACGCCCGTGACATGGCCGTCGTACGCGCCTCCCTCGGCGAGCATCCGGTCATTCTGGTCTCGGCGACGCCGTCGCTGGAAACCGTGGTCAATGTCGAGCGCGGCAAGTACGCGGCCGCGCACCTGCCGGCCCGGCATGGCGGCGCCACCCTGCCCGAGGTGGCGCTCGTCGATCTGCGCGCCCAACCGCCGCCGCGCGGCCGCTTCCTGTCGCCGCCCCTGTGCGCGGCGGTGACGGCGACCCTGGCCGCGGGCGAGCAGGCGCTCTTGTTCCTAAATCGGCGCGGCTATGCGCCGCTAACTCTGTGCCGCACCTGTGGCCACCGGCTGCACTGCCCGAACTGCACCGCCTGGCTGGTGGAACACCGCTTCCGGCAGCAGCTGATGTGCCATCACTGCGGCTATGCCGCTCCGTCGCCCGCCAAGTGTCCGGACTGCGGCGCCGAGGCGTCCCTGGTCGCCTGCGGCCCGGGCGTAGAGCGCATCGCCGAGGAAGTCGAGGCGCTCTTCCCCGACGCCGGCATCGGCATCATGACCAGCGACACGGTGCGCGGCCCCGAGGCGGTGGCGGAGCTCTTGCGCGCGGTCGACGAGCGCGAGATCGACATCCTCATAGGCACGCAGATGATCGCCAAGGGCCATCACTTCCCCCTTCTCACCCTGGTCGGGGTGGTGGACGCCGATCTCGGCCTCGCCGGCGGCGACCTTCGCGCGGCGGAGCGCACCTATCAGCTCCTGCACCAGGTGGGCGGCCGCGCCGGGCGCGCCCAACGGCCGGGCCGGGTGCTGGTGCAGACCTACGCCCCGGAGCACCGGGTGATGCGGGCGCTCGAGAGCGGCGAGCGCGACCGCTTTCTCGAGCTCGAGGCCGAGGCGCGGCGGTCGGGCGGTTGGCCGCCCTTCGGCCGGCTGGCGGCAGTCGTCGTCTCCGGGCGCGACGGAGCGGCGGTTGAGCGGGTGGCGAGGGAGCTCGGGCGGCGCGCGCCGCGCGGCCGTACCATCCTGACCCTGGGACCCGCGCCGGCGCCTCTGGCCGTGCTGCGCGGCCGCCATCGCTTCCGGCTGCTGGTCAAGGCCGGGCTCGGCGCGCCGCTGCAGGCCAGGATCGACGACTGGTTGGACCGCGTCGATGCGCCGTCGAGCGTCCGCATCCATGTCGATATCGACCCCTACGGCTTTCTCTGATCCGGCAGTATCGTCGCGCCGTCGCCGGTGATGGTGAAGCCCGGGTTCCAGGCGACCTCCCAGAGGTGGCCGTCGGGATCGGCGAAGTAGCCCGAATAGCCGCCCCAGAAGGCGTCCTGGGCCGGTTTCACGATCCGCGCGCCGGCCGCTTCGGCCTCGCTTAGCACCTGATCCACCTCCTCACGCGCCCGCACATTATGGGCCAGCGCAATGCCGGCGAAGGTCCCGACCGGTTCGCCCGCCTCCAGGTTCGCGTCTGCCGCCAGATCATCGCGGCCATACAAGCCAACGATCAGGCCGCCCGCCTGGAAGAAGACGATCGCCTCGCCGCCTATCTCCGACGCGCGCCAGCCGAGGCCGACCTCGTAGAACCGGCGCGCCCGGGCAAGATCGCCGACGCCCAGGGTGATCAGACTTAACCGTGCCTCCATGCCGTCCTCCAATTGCCGTCGTTCAGTCGAGCCCGAACGCCTCTTCGCTGAGGCGGCGGCGGACCTGCCACTCGAAATATTCGGCGAGGGGTGGGTATTTGCGCCGCAGCCAGGCCTGGGACTTCTTGCGCAGCACCTTCGGTTGCGCGAGCTGCGCGCGCACCATCATCGTCGACTTGTGGAACTCGCCGATATCGACCTGGATCATCTCCTCGCCGGCATAGCCGTAATTGTTGTGAAAGTTGAATCCGTCCTCGGTGATACCCTTGCGCCAGATGGTGGCGATCAGGCCGATCACGTCGTCGAGCACGGCGCGGCTCGCGGCTTGATCGCCGACCGCCTCGCAAGCGTCGATGCGGTGTCGCACCAGTTCGGCGTGGCACTGGAGGATGAACGGGTCGCGGCCGGCGTCGAAGGGCGGCGCATCGCGCAACCGCACGGCGAGGCCCGCGATACCGACCGGCGCCAATTGCAGCCAGACGAGCCCGGTTTCTTTCCGCAGCTCCGCAGCGGCCAAGCGGTAGCTTTCCCTCGTGCGCGCTAGCAGCACTTCCGCCGCGGCGACGGCGTCATTGCCCAGGTCCCAGCCGGCGCCGTCGAGTGGCCGCCCGTCCTCCGCGAACCAACGCGCCACGTCGGCCGCCTCGTTCAGGGTCTTCAGCACATAGTGGCCGTCGGCAGAGAGGTAGGCGCGCACCTTGGCGCCGCGGTCGAGATAGCGGTATGGCTGCGCGAGGATGCGTCGGACGCTCGCATCCATCTTGGTCTGGAGCACGTGCAAGCTGGCGTTATGGAACCATTTCGGTTCTGTATAGCATGGCAACCACGGACGTTCTCGCGCGCTGCCGCGGCCGTCGGTGCGACCCTTTGCCCGCCGCCGGTCGGGTTGCAAGCCGACAGGCCATATGCTAGGAAGCCCTGCCTTCGGCGGAGGGGTTCCCTGCGTGCGGAAGGCAAAAATTTGTGCAGCAAAATCAAAGTGTTGCAGGGACTATCCCGGTCTTTGGGGGGCGACCCAGGTGGCATCCACGAGCGGTGTGATTGGCCTGCTGGCCGGCCGCTATGCGACGGCTCTGTACGACTTGGCCGATGAGGCGAAGGCGCTCGACGAGACCGCCTACGACCTCAAGGCGTTGAAGGCGCTGATCGCCGAAAACGACGAGCTCGACCGGCTCGTGCGCGGTCCCTTGATCGACCGTGCCGCCAAGGGTCGCGCCATGGCTGCCATTCTGGACGCGGCCGGCGCCTACGACCTGACGCGCCGTTTCGTCGGACTGGTTGCACGCAACGGTCGCCTGTTCGTGCTTACGGCTATCATCGACGCCTTCCTGGCCGAGCTCGCGCGGCGACGCGGCGAGGTCAGCGCCGAGGTGGCGTCGGCGGTGCCGCTCAGCCAGTCCCAGGCCACCGCCGTCGCCGAGGCGATCCGCCAGGCCGTCGGCGGACATGTCGCGGTCAGCCGCAGGGTCGATCCGGGCCTGATCGGCGGCCTCGTCGTCCGCGTCGGCTCGCGCATGATCGACACCTCGCTCAGCAGCAAGCTCCTGAGGCTTCAGTTGGCCATGAAAGAGGCCTCGTGATGGAAATCCGCGCCGCCGAAATTTCGGCCATCCTCAAGAACCAGATCGCCAATTTCGACGTCGAGGCCGACATATCGGAGGTCGGCCAGGTGCTGTCGGTGGGCGATGGCGTCGCCCGCATCTTCGGCCTCGACAACGTTCAGGCCGGCGAGCTGGTGGAGTTTCCCGGCGGCATCAAGGGCATGGCGCTGAACCTCGAGATCGACAATGTCGGCGTCGTCATCTTCGGCAGCGACCGCGACATCGCCGAGGGCGACACGGTCAAGCGCACAGGCGCCATCGTCGACGTGCCCGTGGGCAAGGGGATCCTTGGGCGCGTG
>JAZFQY010000204.1:0-4077 GCA_036445355.1 Alphaproteobacteria bacterium | reverse complement strand
GACATACTTAACGACTGGCAGTCGTGCCAAATCGTTGAACGTGGCGAATACCATAAGACACAACAGTAATACCAGCCCGATTTTCAAGCTGAATTCTTGCATTCGCCTGCCAGGCGGCCGCCCGCGCACTGCCTCATAAATATAGAACATAAGATGACCGCCATCCAGAACTGGAACGGGAAGGAGATTGATGACACCGAGGGTGATGGACAGGTAGGAGGCAAAGAATATCAAACTGACGACGCCGAACTTGGCCGCCGCGCCCGACATCTGCGCGATGCGCACCGGTCCGCCGATCTCGCTGGCGTCGCGGTTGCCGGACACCATCTGGCCGAGTGCGAGGAGCAGCACCGACGTCTGGCGGCGCGTCTGCCGCCAGCCCTCCCACAGGGCATCGACGGGCCCGTGGCGGACGATGACCTGCGGCGGTCCGGTCACCCCCAAGACGCCGATACCGACATCGTCGCCCATGGGCGTGGTGCGGTTCGTCGGCTGCGGCGTGGCATGAATGGTCAACCGACCACCGTCGCGAAGGATGTCGATCTCGATTACCTTGTCGGGGTAAAGCGGAATGAGCTGGCGCACCTCCTCGAAGCGACGGATCGAGTAACCGTCGATTTCGACGAAGACGTCGCCGGGCGCGAAGCCGGCCCGCTCGGCGGCGGAGTCGGCCAACACTTCCACCACCTCGGCCGGCGTATAGCTCTGCCCGACCAGCATGAACACGCCAGCAAAGCTGAAGAGGGCAAACACGAAATTGGCGATCGGCCCGGCGGCGACGATGGCCGTGCGGTAGCCGAGCGGCTTGTGGCGGAACGAGACCCTTCTTTCCGCCTCGTCGAGTTCGTCGTCCTCCTCGACGTGCAGATCGCTCTGCCCCAGCATCTTGACGTAGCCGCCCAGCGGCAAGGCGCTGAACTTCCAGCGGGTGCCCGCGCGATCGGTGAAGCCGAAGATCTCCGGCCCAAAACCGAGGGAGAACACCTCCACGCGCACCCGGCTCCAGCGCGCCACCAGGTAGTGCCCAAGCTCGTGCACCAGCACGACGACGATCAGGACGGCGAGAAACGCGAGCAAGGCGAAGAGAAAGTCGGACATCCAGGCAAATTCCGTTTGGGTGCGCGATGCGCGATCATGCTGGAAACGTCTATGTATATAGTGGATTTAGCCGCCGACCCAATGCGAAGTCGTCGGTCCCTGGAAATCGGCCGACCCTGCGTCCCCGACTTCGGCCGCCGGCGCCGGTCAGCGCCACCCCGGCAAGGCGCCCGCACCGACCCAAAAGACGGCCGCCGCCAGCGCCATGGCCGCCGCCAGGAGACCGTCGATCCGGTCCAACACGCCGCCATGGCCGGGAATGAGCCCGCCCGCGTCCTTGACGCCGAAGTGCCGTTTCACTGCCGATTCCGCGAGGTCGCCGGCCTGGGCGACGACCGCCGTGAGCGCGCCGAGGCCGGCCAGCACCACGGGTGCGGCCGCCCCGGCTGCGGCGCCGACGCCCGCCCCGGTGAGCGCCGCGGCGGCGACGCCGCCTGCCAGTCCGGACCAGGTCTTGCCCGGGCTGATGCGCGGCGCCAAGCGCGGCCCGCCAAGGCTCCGTCCAGTGGCATAGGCGGCGATGTCGGTCGCCGTGACCACCAGGACCAGCCACAGGGTGACGGCCAGCCCGGCCTCGACGCCGTGGCGCAGCCAAACCATGGACGCCGCCGGAAGGGCCAGGTAGAGCACTCCGGCCGCGCCCCACAGGCCCGGCCGACGGCCGAGGCCGGCGGCCACGGCCAGGATCGCCAAACCAGGCGCCGCCACCAGGGCGGCGACCGGGCCCACGGCCAGTGTCAGGGCCGCCGCCGCCGGCCCGGCCAAGACCAGCGGTGCCGCGACCATGGGCGCGCCGCGGCCGGTCATGCGGCACCATTCCCAGCCGGCCAGTGCGGTGGCGACGGCGACGAGGAGCGCGAACCAGGGCCCGCCGGCCCAGATGGCCGCCAGGGCCACCGGTGCCAGAACCAGTGCGGACAGCACCCGACGGCGCAGGCGACCCTCCCGGCTCTTAGGCGCCGCTGGCGCCGTAGCGTCGCTCGCGTCGCTGGAAGACACGAACGGCGTGCTCGAGCTGAGGCTTGCCGAAATCGGGCCACCGGTCGTCGATAAAGACGAGTTCGGTATAGGCCAGTTGCCAAAGCAGAAAATTGCTCAGGCGCTGCTCGCCGCTGGTCCGGATCAACAGGTCGGGGTCGGGGATGTCAGCGGTCGCCAGATGGCGCTCGATGGTGGCCTCGTCGATGGCGTCGACCTCGAGCGTTCCCATCGCCACGGCGCGGCTGATCCGCTGCAGCGCCAGGACGAGCTCCTGGCGCCCGCCATAGCTCAGAGCGACGGTCAGATTTAGCGCCGAGTTGTCGCGCGTCTGATATTCGGCATTCTCGATGAGGGCGACGATGTCCGACGGCAGGGTCGTGCGATCGCCGATGACGCGGATCCGCACCCCGTTCTCGCGCAAATCGACGATCTCGCTGCGCAGGTAGCGGCGCAGCAGGGCCATCAGATCGTCGATCTCGTCGGGCGGGCGTTTCCAGTTCTCGGCGCTAAAGCCGAACAGGGTCAGGTAGGTGATGCCCAGCTCACCGGCGGCGCGCACGCAGCGCTTGACCGCCTCGGCGCCGCGCTTGTGCCCCGCGGCGCGTGGCAGGCGCCGCGACTGCGCCCAGCGCCCGTTGCCGTCCATGATAATGGCGACATGCATGGGAACCGGCTCGGTCCCCGAATTCGATGGTACGGGTTCCATGGCTTCAGATCTGCATGATCTCTTTTTCTTTGCTGGCCAACATCTCGTCGATCCTGGCGACGTGGTTGTCGGTCAGCTTTTGGATTTCCTCGCCCCGGCGCCGGTGCTCGTCCTTGGAGATCTCGCTGCTCTTCTCCATCTGCTTCAGGCTGTCCATGCCGTCGCGGCGCACATTGCGCACGGCGACCCGCGCCTGCTCGGTGTATTTGCCGGCGATCTTACTCAACTCGACCCGCCGCTCCTCGGACAGTTCCGGGATCGGCACCCGAAGCAGATTGCCCTCGACTTGGGGATTGAGGCCAAGATTGGATTCGCGAATGGATTTCTCCACCGCCTTGACCAGGCTCGCGTCCCAGACCTGGACCGTCAGCATGCGCGGCTCGGGGACGCCGATCGTGCTTACCTGGTTCATCGGCATCTGGGAGCCATACGCCGCGACCACGAGCCCCTCCAGCAGCGCCGTCGAGGCGCGCCCGGTGCGCAGGCCGGCGAACTCCCGGTGCAGTACGTCGACGGCGCCAACCATGCGTCGCGTCAGATCCTTCACATCGGCAGACACGGTAGCGGTCTCCCTCACTCCGTGGTGATCAGCGTGTACCGGCCCTTGCCGGTCACCGCGTCCGTGAACGCCCCAGCATTTTGTATCGAAAAGACCAGAATCGGAACGTTGTTTTCGCGGCACAGGGATATGGCCGAGGCGTCCATGACCTTCAGATCCTTGGCCAGCACTTCGAGATGGGACAATTGCTCGAAACGGCGCGCTTGGGCGTTGGTCGCCGGGTCGCTGTCATAAACGCCGTCGACCTTGGTGCCCTTGAGCAGGCAGTCGGAGCCCATTTCCGAGGCCCTGAGCGCCGCCGCGGTGTCGGTGGTGAAATAGGGATTGCCGGTGCCGGCGGCGAAGATGACCACCCTCTTCTTCTCGAGGTGCCGCATGGCCCGTCGGCGAATATAGGGCTCGCACACTGTCGACATGGGAATGGCGGACAGGACGCGCGTCTCCCGACCCGATGCCTCCAGCGCGCTCTGCATGGCCAGGGAATTAATGACAGTTGCCAGCATGCCCATGTAGTCGGCGCCGGCCCGCTCCATGCCAATGGCGGCGCCGGAGACGCCGCGGAAGATGTTGCCGCCGCCGATGACCAGGCCCACTTCGACGCCCATTTCCTGCACCGCGCTCACGTCCTTGGCGATGCGCTCGACGGTCTCGGGGTCCAGCCCGAACTGGCCGCCGCCGATCAACGCCTCGCCCGATATTTTCAGGAGAACACGGCGAAATTTGGGCTTGTCGG
>JAZFQY010000203.1:0-3982 GCA_036445355.1 Alphaproteobacteria bacterium | reverse complement strand
GGCCTCGTCCAGCGCCCCGTTGCCGCCGGCGAGGAAGCCCACGCGCTCGATCCCGAACTGGGGCAGGATTGTGTGCACCAGGTAATCGGTGCCGCCATAGAGCGGGTCGGAGTGGACGATCACGTCGCCCGGCCGGAGATAGGTGAGCAGGCTGGTGGCGATGGCGGCCATGCCGCTGGAGAAGACCAGGCCGGATTCGGCGTCGTCCCACAGGGTCAACCGGTCCTCGAGGATCTGCAGGTCCGGGTTGTTGATGCGCGAGTAGATGAGGCCCGGCTCCTCCGCCGGCCGCTGCTCGCGCAGGCCGTAGGCGAGCTCGAAGAAGGCCTTGCCGTCCTCGGCGCTGGCGAAGGCGAAGGTCGAGGTCTGGAAGATCGGGCACTTGACCGACCCTTCCGACAGGCGCGGGTCGTAGCCGTAGCTCATCATCAGGGTTTCCGGACGGATCGGGTGGCCGTCGATCTCGCGGTGGCGATAGGGTTTCTCCGGCGTGGTCATCGGAAAATCTCCCGGTGCAAATGGGGGTGCGATAAGGGCTGCGATCGGGCCGGCCGGCCAACCCGTGGGCATGCCGGGCCGCAGGCCCCTGTATGACGCAAGGCCGCGGAGTCAGGCAACCGTCGCTTGGCGCTTCCTGCGGCCGTGGGCGGCGCGGCGCCGGCAAGGGCCGCCCGCCGGTGCAGAAGTGGTGGCCGGGCGGCATGCGGAACGCAGCCGCCAGCGCATCATGGGAATGTTCACCACCGTCCGCACGGGTGTGCGCATTTCGACGATGACCTGAGCGGGGCGCGGCGCCGTTCACCCGTTCCCGTAGACCGGGGTTAGCCAGTCCGCATATGTATCCTGCTCGCCGCGCACGACACCCATGTAGGTCTCCGTCAGGGCGCGGGTGAGCGGCCCGGGCCGGCCGTCGCCCACGGGCCGGCGGTCGACGCTGACGACGGGCACGATCTCCACCCCGGAGCCGCACAAGAACACCTCCTCGGCGGCGTAAAGCTCGGTGCGGTCGATCTCGCGTTCGACCACATGCACGCCCGGCTCGCGGCGCATGAGCTCGATCACCGTGGCGCGGGTGATGCTCTCGAGAATGCCGTGCGTCACGCTCGGGGTTGCGGGCACGCCGTCGCGCACCATGAACAGGCATGCGTTCGGCGCCTCGGCCACCTTGCCGTCGGAGGTGAGGAAGATCGGCAGGTCGTAGCCGTCCTGCCGCGCCTGCATCCATCCCAGGCGGCCGTTGTAGTAGTTGGCGATGGTCTTGATGCGCGGCGGCGTGGCGTGATCGCTCATCCGCGCCCAGGAACTGACGGCGCAGTCGAGCCCGACATCGGCCTTCGGCGTCCGGCCCTTGGGCAGGGCCGCAATCGTCATGCCCAGCGGGCCGGTGGCGAACATCTCGCCGTCGCCGTCGATATAGGCCATGAGCACGATGTGGATGTCCTCACGCAGATCGTTGGCGCGGATCAGGTCGATCAAGCAGGAGCTCAAATACGCCGGCTCGTAGCGCTCGGCGAAGCTCATCACCTTCATCGAGAGGTCGAGCCGCCGGAAATGCTCGGCCTGGCGGAACAGATAGAGCTCTTGCCTGTCCGCGTTCCAATAGCCGCGCAGGCCCTCGAACACGTTGGCGGCGTAGCGAAACGCGGGCGTGCGCACATGCACGCGCGCCTGATCGAACGGCACGACCTCGCCATTGAAACTGATGTATTTCGGATTGCTCATCGGCTGTTCCCTCGAGCGCGCTCAGCGCCACGCCCCCCGATCAGGCTAGACGGGCACCCGCGGCCGCACCAGCCCCATTCGCCGGCCGGCGCCTGGCCTCGCCTGTTCGCCGGTGCTACCGTCGCCGCCGACAAAGGCGCGGACACGGGAGCGGCGACATGGGCGAATTCGACAACAAGGTGGCGGTCGTCACCGGCGGCGCCACGGGCATCGGCTATGCCACGGCGCGCCGGCTTGCCTCGGCGGGCGCCTCGGTGGTGATCTGCGGCCGGCGCGGCGAATTGGTCACGGCTCGTGCGCACGAGGCACGCGAGCAGTCCCTCGATATCGGCGGCATCGCCGCCGACGTCACTTCCGCAGCCGACATGGCGCGCCTGATGGCGCACGCCGTCGAGACCCACGGCGGGCTCGACATTCTGATCTGCAACGCCGGGGTGCCGTCCTTCGGCGACGCGGTGACGACCGAGGAGGCGGATTGGGACAAGACCCTCGCCATTCATCTCAATGGCACATTCCTGGCGTCAAAATATGCGGTGCCGGAAATGCGCAAGCGCGGCGGCGGCGCCATCGTCACACTCGGCTCGATCCATTCCTTCGCCACCGCCTATGGGCGCATCGCCTATTCTACCGCCAAGTCCGGCATTCTCGGCCTGACCCGCGCCCTCGCCCTCGACCACGCGGCCGACAACATCCGGGCGAACGCGGTCTGCCCGGCAGGCATCGACACGCCGCTCTTGCGCGA
This sequence comes from Alphaproteobacteria bacterium, assembly GCA_036445355.1. Taxonomy (GTDB): domain Bacteria; phylum Pseudomonadota; class Alphaproteobacteria; order UBA6615; family UBA6615; genus JAZFQY01. The sequence goes on along the minus strand of JAZFQY010000203.1, from coordinate 1,518 downwards.
CGCCTGGCCGAGACTGTCCCCCGGCCGTCCGGTCGACGAGGTGATGGAGGAGCTGGCCCAACTGCATCCGCTACATAGGGTCGGCGCGCCGGAAGAGGTGGCGGAGATGATCGCCTACCTCGCGGGCCCGCGCTCCGGCTTCGTCACCGGTGCCGAGTTCAAGATCGACGGCGGCGTACTGGCGCGCATTTCGATCGCGCCGAGGCCCTGACGGCAGACGCGCCGATGGCCGGCGACGTGACCGGGCAAGCGGACGAGATGCGCGTTGCCTTCGTCAGCGACAATGTTGCGCCGGTGGCGCCGGAGATCATGCAGGCGATCGCGGCGGCCAATGCCGGCGACGCTCCGCCCTATGGCCTGGACGCGATCACCCGGTCCCTCGATGGGATCTACGGCGCCCTGTTCGAGACGCCGGTGCGCGTGTTGCCGGTCGCTACGGGCACGGCGGGCAATGCCCTGGCGCTCGCCTCCCTGGTCGCCGGCGATGGCGTCATCTACTGCCACGAGGAGGCGCATATCCAGATCTCCGAATACGGCGCGTCGGCCCTGTTCACCGGCGGCGCGCGGCTGGAGTTGCTGCCCGGCGCCGGCGGCAGGATCGACCCCGTTGGCCTGTCGCGGCGCCTGGCCGAGGCGCCACCGGCGGCACGGGCGGCGCTCAGCCTGACCCAGGCAAACGAGGCCGGCACGGTCTACAGCGCCGAGGAGATCGGCGCGCTCACCGACATCGCCCGCCGCCACGGCCTCGCCGTGCATATGGACGGCGCCCGCTTCGCCAACGCAGTGGCGGCGCTGGGCTGTGCGCCCGCCGATGTCACCTGGCGCGCCGGCGTCGAGGTGCTGTCCTTCGGCACCACCAAGGATGGCACCCTGAACGGCGACGCGATCATCTATCTCAGGCCCGAGCTGGCGCCCGACATGCGTCCGGTCTGGCAGCGCGCCGGCCAGCACGCCTCGAAGATGCGCTACGCCGCGGCCCAGCTGGCGCGCATCGCCGAGGATGGCCTGTGGCTGCGCCTGGCCGCGCAGGCCAACGGGATGGCGGATCGCCTCGGCGCCGGGCTCGCCGCGATACCGGGCGCGCGCCTGCGCCACCCGGTGGAGACCAACCAGGTCTTCGTCGAGCTGCCCGATGCGGTGGAGGCGGCGCTCGCCGCCGCCGGCTACGGTGTGCGCCGCTGGCAGGGCGGGCGGGCGGCGCGCTTCGTCACCTCCTTCGCCAACACCGTGGAGGAGGTGGACGCCTTCCTCGCCGCCGCCGGACGGGACGCCGGCTAATACCAAATCTCGGTAATTAGGACCCATTTCATGGCGGCGCATTGGTCCTCCCGGTTAGGCGCGCGGCGCGGCGCGATGCCCCCGCATCGGGCAAGCTGCGCAACGCAGCCGGTGGGCCAATGCGCCCCACCGAAGGCCGCCAACTTTTGTCCGCTGGCGTCGTTGCGCTCCTTATCCGATGCGGGGGCATCGAATTGCGAAGCGCGCCTAGCCAGCGGACAAAATCTTGGCGGTGAAATG
>JAZFQY010000202.1:0-5261 GCA_036445355.1 Alphaproteobacteria bacterium | reverse complement strand
CATGGAGGCCTTGGGGGCCGAGGCGGCGCGCATCGCCGCCGTGGTCGGCCCCTGCATCGCCCAGCACTCCTACGAGGTCGGGCCCGAATTCCCGGCACCCTTTCTCGCGGCGGACCCATTGACCCGGCGCCATTTCGTCGACGGCGGCAACCGCCGGCCCCATTTCGACCTGCCGGGCTACGTCGCCCGGCGTCTCGAAGCCGCCGGCGTTACCGCGCCCGAGATACTGGCGCACGACTCCTGTGCCGATGCCGAGCGCTTCTTCAGTTATCGCCGCGCCTGCCGGGAGGGAGAGCCCGACTACGGCCGCAACCTGTCGGCCATCGCCCTCGCCGCCGAGTAACACCGGGACTGCCGCCGTGTCCGCCTCGTCGCATTCGCCGCCATCGCCCCTATGGCGTAGCGCGCCGGTCATGCTGCTGGCATTCGCCCTCGCCGCCTGCCAGCCGGTGCCGCGGCCCTTCGAAGGCTTCGCCCCGCCCGAACGGGAGCTCCTGGCCCTGCCCGATCGCGGCGGCATCGTCGTGCTGCCAGTCGCAGAGGCGCCGCCGGCGGCGGCCGAGGGCCTGGCCCACGCCCTCGCCGCCGCCTTGCGCGACGTCGACGTGCCAGCCGTCACCGAGGGCGGCAACCGAGAGAGCGCCTTTCTCCAGGGATCGGTGATCGATTTGGGCCACGACGCACACATCGTGTGGGAACTGTTCGCCAGTGACGGCCGGCCGATCGGTCAGGTCGAGCAACCGATCGAGGGCACGCCGATCGCCGAATGGGCGGCAGGCGACGCCGAGTTGATGGCGGCGTTGGCCAAGCGCGGCGCCAGACCGATCGCCGGCCTGATCCAGGGCGAGGTCGTGGTCGAGGCGGCGGCGCCGCGAGTGGCTCTGGCGCCCGTCGTCGGCGCGCCTGGCGACGGCAATCTCGCCCTGACGGCGGCCATGCGCGCGGCACTTGCCAGGGAGATCGAAGTGGTGACGGGCGACGCGACGGCGCTGCGGATCGCGGGCCGCGTGCAGGTGGGCGCGGCGGAAGACGGCCTGCAGCCGGTCGCCATCACCTGGTCCGTGCTCGACGCAAGCGGCGCGGAGGTGGGCCAGGTCTCCCAGTCCAACTCGGTGCCCGCCGGCAGCCTCGACGGCGCGTGGGGTGAGGTCGCGGTCTTCGTCGCCGACTGGGCTGCCGCGGGCATCCTCAACCTGCTGCAGGAGGCTCGGATGCGGGCCGCCCGCGAGCGCGGCTGAGACCGGGCTTGCCGGTTTACAGGGATCGGGCGGGTTGATAAGAGTCGCCGCCCCATGCGGGGCGGGCGGCGCTCGCGCCTTAGAGGGCACGAGGGGACAGGGAAACCGGCACATGAAGGTGCTTACCTGCAACAGCAACCGCCCGCTGGCGCAAGCCATCACCGCTTATCTCGGCGTCGAGCTGACCAAGGCCAGCGTCCGCCGGTTCGCGGACATGGAGGTGTTCGTCGAGATCCTCGAGAACGTCCGCGGCGAGGACGTTTTCGTGATCCAGTCGACCTCCTATCCGGCCAACGACCACCTGATGGAATTGCTGGTCGCGCTGGACGCGCTGAAGCGCGGCTCGGCGCGCCGTATCACCGCCGTCATCCCCTATTACGGGTACGCACGGCAGGACCGCAAGACGGGCCCGCGCACGCCCATTTCGGCCAAGCTGACCGCCAACTTGATCACCATCGCCGGTGCCGACCGGGTGCTGACCATGGAGCTGCACGCCGGGCAGATTCAGGGATTCTTCGACATACCCGTGGACAATCTGTTTGCCGCACCGGTGTTCACCAAGGATATCCTCGCGCAAAACAGCGACAGTGACTTGGTCATCGTCTCGCCCGATGTCGGCGGTGTACTCCGTGCCCGCGCCATCGCCAAGCGCCTTGACTGCGACCTTGCGATCATCGATAAGCGGCGCGAGCGTGCCGGCATGGCCGAGGTGATGAACATCATCGGAGAGGTCGGCGGCCGCTATTGCGTGCTGATCGACGACATCGTCGACTCGGCCGGGACCCTGGTCAATGCGGCGGAGGCGCTGTCTGGCGCGGGCGCGCGAAGCGTCGCCGGCTATGTCACCCATGGCGTCCTTTCGGGCAACGCCGTCGACCGGATCACGGCGGGTCACCTGGAGAGTCTGGTGGTGACGGACTCCATCGCGGCGACCGACGCCATGCGGGCCGCCGCAAATATCCGCCAGATCAGCATCGCCCCGCTCCTGGGGGAAGCGATACGGCGGATCAGCGAGGAGTCCTCGGTCTCGAGCCTGTTCGATTAGGCGCCCGCGGGCGCACGACACGCATTGCCAAGGGAGAGGCGCAGTGGCGAAAGCGAACCAACTCACGGCGGAGCCGCGCACGAGGACGGGCCGTGGCGGCGCCCGTGCGACGCGGCGCGCCGGGCGCGTCCCCGGTGTGGTCTATGGCGGCGAGCAGGCTGCGCTCGCCATCTCGCTCGACGCGCGTGAGTTCGGCATGGCGCTCGGCCGCCCCGGCTTTTTCGCGACCCTGTTCGATCTCGACCTCGGCAAGGAGACGCACCGGGTGCTATGCCGCGAGGTCCAGCTCCATCCGGTCAAGGATCGGCCTATGCACGCCGATTTCCTGCGCGTCGGTGCGGCCACCCGCATCGACGTCGAGGTGCCCGTCAACTTCGTCAACGAGGAGATCTGTCCCGGCCTCAAGAAGGGCGGCGTGCTCAACGTCGTCCGCCACGAGATCGAGCTTAGCTGCCGGGCCGACTCCATTCCGCCGGCGATCGTGATCGATCTGAGCGGCCGCGAGATCGGCGATTCGATCCACATCTCCGAGGTCGGCCTGCCCGAAGGCGTGCAACCGACGATCTCCGACCGGGACTTTACCATCGCCACCCTCGCCGCGCCGACCGTCATGCCGGTCGAGGAGGAGGAGGTCGCCGAAGAGGTGGCGCCCGAAGATGCCGAGGCCGTCGCCGAGGGCGAGGCGCCCGCCGAAGATGCTCCCGCCGGCGAGGAGAAGACGGCGGAGAAGACCTGACCGGCGGCCACGGCCGGCTGATACAGTGTCGCCATGCTGCTACTGGTCGGTCTCGGCAATCCCGGCCCGCGCCACGCCCACAACCGACACAATATCGGCTTCATGGCGGTGGACCGGATCGTCGACCGCCATAGGCTCGGCACCTACCGGTCGCGCTTCCACGGCCTCATCGCCGACGGGTTGCTCGACGGCAACAAGGTGCTGGTCCTCAAGCCCCTGACCTACATGAACGAGTCGGGCCGCGCCGTCGGCGAGGCGGCGCGCTTCTACAAGCTGGCGCCGGCCGATATTGTGGTCTTTCACGACGAGATCGACTTGCGCGCCGGCAAGCTGCGCGTCAAGCGGGGCGGCGGCCACGCCGGCCACAACGGCTTACGCAGCATCGACCAGCATTTCGGCGGCGACTATCGACGGGTGCGGCTCGGCGTCGGCCACCCCGGCGACAAGAACCAGGTCCACGGCCACGTCCTCAGCGACTTCGCCAAGGCCGACCGGGACTGGCTCGAGCGCGAGCTGGACGCGGTGGCCGACGCGGCGCCGCTCCTGGCCAAGGGCGACGATGACGGCTTCATGACCAAGGTGGCGGCCCTCACCCGCCCGCAGGCACGGGCGAGGCCGCCGGAAGAGGTGCCGCGCCCCGCGGCGGAGGACGCCGCCGGGCCCGGGTCGCCCGCGACCTCCCTGGGCGCGGCGCTCAGCCGGGTGCTGGCGCGGCTGCGCGGCGGCGGCGCGGGCCACTGACATGGGTTTCAATTGCGGCATTGTCGGCCTGCCCAATGTCGGCAAATCGACACTGTTCAACGCCCTCACCGCGACCGCCCAGGCCGAAGTGGCGAACTTCCCCTTCACCACAATCGAGCCCAATGTCGGCCGCGTCGCCGTGCCCGACGAGCGCCTGCCCGCGGTCGCCCGCCTCGCCGGCTCGGCCAAGGCGGTGCCCACCCATCTCGAATTCGTCGATATCGCCGGACTCGTTGGTGGCGCCAGTCGCGGCGAGGGCCTGGGCAACCAGTTCCTCGAACACATCCGCCAGGTGGACGCCATCGCCCATATGCTCCGATGCTTCGAGACCGAGGGCGTCGTCCATGTGGCGGGAGAGGTCGACCCGGTGCGCGACGCGGCGATGGTGGAGACCGAGCTCATGCTCGCCGACCTGGAAGGACTCGAGCGCCGAACCGAGGCAGCCACCAAACGCGCCCGCGGCGGTGACCGCGAGGCGAAGGAGGAGCTGGCACTCTTGCAGCCGGCGCTCGCGGCCTTGCGCGCCGGCACGCCGGCGCGCCGGGCGAACGTCGCCGGCGAGCGCCTGCCGGACCTGAAGCGCATGGGCCTGTTGACCGCCAAGCCGGTGCTTTATGTCTGCAACGTGGACGAGGCCGCCGCCGCCGGCAACGCGCACTCCGCCCGCGTCGAGGCGCTGGCGGCAGCGGAGGGCGCCGCCGCGGTCGTCGTCTCGGCCGCCATCGAGGCCGAGATCGCGGCCCTCGAAGACGAGGCGGAGAGGCGCGAGTTCCTCGCCTCGCTGGGGCTCGCCGAGACGGGCCTGGCGCGCGTGCTCCGCGCCGGCTACCGGCTCTTGGACCTGATCACCTTCTTCACCGCCAACGAGGCCGAGGCCCACGCCTGGACCGTGGCCAGGGGCGCCGGGGCGGCGTCCGCCGCCGGCCGCGTGCACACCGACATGCAGCGCGGTTTCATCCGCTCCGAGACCATCTCCTACGACGATTTTCTCGCCTGCGGCGGCGTTGCCGGGGCGCGCGAGGCCGGCCGGATACGCATGGAGGGCCGCGACTACGTGGTTCAGGACGGCGACGTCATGCTCTTCCACTTCAGTGCCTGAGCTGCCGCGCGCCCTACCGGGCGCGGGTGCAATTTGCTAAGAAACGCGGTCACGAACCGACCCGGAGGAGAGAGACCCCATGGGCACCAGCATTACGCTTACCGCCGGCGACGGGCACGGCCTTGGCGCCTATCGCGCCGAGCCGGCGGCGACGCCCCGCGGCGGTGTCGTCATCGTGCAGGAAATCTTCGGCGTCAACGCCCACATCCGCTCGGTCGCCGACGCGTTTGCCGAGGCCGGCTACCTGGCCGTTGCCCCCGCCCTGTTCGACCGTGCTGCGGCCGGGGTAGAGCTTGCCTATGACGGCGACGGCATGCGCCGCGGCCGGGCGCTAAGCTCGGAAATCGCCCTCGACGATGTCCTGAAGGACGTGGCTGCCGCCGCCGAGGTCGCGGCGGAAGG
>JAZFQY010000201.1:0-4289 GCA_036445355.1 Alphaproteobacteria bacterium | reverse complement strand
CGCTCCTTATCCGATGCGGGGGCATCGAATTGCGAAGCGCGCCTAGCCAGCGGACAAAATCTTGGCGGTGAAATGGGTTCTTATTACCGAGACTTGGTAATAGAGCAGATCCGGGTCGATGTTTCGCCCAAGGCGATTCTCATCGACCCGGATCTGCTCTAGCGCTACCAATGCTCCCTACTCTGGCTGCCTGCCGAGTTTGAATCCATAGAATGCGAGCGCTCCGGCAACGACGGCGGCGAGCCAACTAAGCCACATGGGAGCGCTCCAGCCCCCTATCGTCACGCTCCAGTCGAGCGTGACCCTCACCAGATGCGCGAGCGCTAAGATCGCAAAGATAGCGGCCGTGATGAGCGAGTACTGCTTCTGATTCATGGCGCATCGGATCCTATTTGACCGTGCCATCATGGTCCGAAACCAGACCGCGTCTGATCGCCGATTTCCGCGACCGCCGGTTCGTTCCTGACCGGAGAAGGCTCTAGCCGTCCTCGCGCCGATCCTGCGCCGGCGGCAGGCTCTCGAACTCGGCGTCGATGACGGTCGGTTCCTCATCCTGCGTCGCCTCGGGCGCGGTGGCCGCGAAATCGAACTCGGGCTCGCCGCCGCCGGCGCGCGGGTCGAGGCCGGCCACCGCCGGCGTCGAGCGCGGCACGGCGACATAGCCCACTTGAGCCTCCGTGCCCACGGGCGCGCGGCGTGTCATGCGCCAGAGACCGTAAAGGGAGACCGCCGCCGCCGCACCGGCAATGACCAGGAACAGGCCGCGCCCGGCAACCAAGTCGAACGCCTCGGCGGCGGCCAGCGGCCCCAAGACGGCGCCGACGCTGAACAGGATCATCAGGCCGCTCGACAGGGATACCATATCGTCGCCGTCGCCCAGGAAATCGGCGGCGTGGGCGAGACATAGGGGACTGAGGGTGAATACCGCGCCCCCGAGCACGGCGATGAGACCCAGCAAGAACACGAACTGGATGTCGCCGAGGACGGCTATGGCGACGGCGGCGGCGGCGAGCAGGGCGGCGACGCCGATGATGACGCTGCGCCGATCGAACCGGTCGGAGAGGTAGCCCATGGGCCACTGCAGCACCAGCCCGCCATAGATCGCCACCGCCATCAGCAGGCCGACATCGCCGGCCGTCAAGCCGAGGTTGCGGCCAAACAAGGGCGCCAGGCCATAGAAGGAGCCGACGATGATCCCGGTGGCGAAGGCGCCGATCACGGCCAGGGGCGAGACCCGGTAGAGGCCAAGCAGGGACAGTGCCCGCGGCCGCTCGATCGGCGGCGCGGTGATGCCGCTCAGCGCCACCGGCACCAGGCCCAGCGCCAGCAGAATGGCGGCGATGCTGAACAGCTCGGGACCGCGCGGGTCGCCAAGGCGGAGCAGGAACTGCCCGCCGCCCAGGGCCATATAGAAGGTGGCCATGTAGGCGGCGAGCACGCGCCCGCGCCAGTGCGCCGGCGAGGCGGAGGTGAGCCACGACTCGATGGTCATGAACAGCCCCGCGGCGCAGGCGCCGGCAAGGGTCCTGAGCGCCATCCATGACATCGGGTGGTCGAGGAGGGGCAGGCCCAGAGTCGCCGCGGAGAACAGCGCGGCGAAGCCGGCGAAGGCGCGCACGCGCCCGACCCGGCGGATCAGCGCCGGCCCGTACCAGGCGCCGGCGAGCAGGCCGACATAGTAGCCGGTGGCGACAAGCGCGACGATCTGGCTCGAGAAGCCGGCTGCGCCGATGCGGATCGGCACCAGCGTAATCAAGAGCCCGTGTCCGGCGATCAGAACCGCGGCGCCGAACAACAGCGAGGCAAGGGAGGCCAGCAGTGGCAGCATGGGCATGAAGCACGCTTAGGCGGCGCGGCACCGTACCGGCGCGACGGCGTGCAACCTGCCTCATGGCGTGACCGAGGGCAAGGGCGGCGCGACCCCTATCGGCGGGGTTGCGGCCAGACTGAAAGTCCGCAAACTGCGGCTTCGCGGGGGCACGGCCATGACCCAAAGCACCGAGCGAGCGACATCACTGCATCGGGACGCCCTAATCTGGGACAGCCACGCTTGCCTGCCGCTGCATCCCGACGCGGACTTCTCGGCCCTCGAGCGCCACCGCGCCGCCGGCGTCGATTTCGTATCGGTCAATGTCGGCATGGACATGAACCCGCCGGCGCAGATCCTGACCACCCTGGCCAGCTTCCGGGCCCAGATCGCCGCGCGGCCGGACCTGTTCCGGCCGGTGGCGGATGCCGGCGACATCGAGCGCGCCAAGGAAGACGGCCGGCTCGCCGTCGCCTTCGACCTCGAGGGCGGCGTGCCGCTGGCCGAGCGGCCCGAGATGGTGCGGCTCTTCTATGATCTGGGCGTGCGCCAGATCCACCTCGCCTATAACCGCAACAACACGATCGGCGGCGGCTGCTACGACGAGGACGCGCCGCTCACCGATCTCGGCCGGCGCATCGTCGCCGCCATCAACGAGACGGGCATGTTCATGGATTGCTCGCACACGGGCTACCGCACCAGCATGGACATCATCGAGGCCTCGACGGCGCCGGTCATCTTCAGCCACTCCAACCCGCGCGCCTTGCACGAGGACGGGCGCAATATCCGCGACGACCAGATCGACGCCTGCGCCGCCACCGGCGGCGTCGTCTGCGTCAACGGCGTCGGCCGCTTCCTCGGCGATGTGCAGGCGGGCACCGAGGCAATCCTGCGCCATATCGACTATCTGGTGGCGCGCATCGGGCCCGAGCATGTGGGTATCGGCATCGACCATTCCTACGGCCAGGATCTCGACGACGACCCGCCGGGCCTCGACAAGGACTACTGGTGGCCGCGCGCGCACGGCTATGCGGAGGGCGCCAATGTGCGCATCGCCGCCCCCGAGCAAATCCCCGAGATAACCCAGGGCCTGCTCGCGCGCGGCTACGGGGAGGCCGACATCCGCAGGATCCTGGGCGAGAACATGCTGGCGCTGGCGAAGATGGTGTGGCGGCCCCGGAGCGATGCCGACGCTTGACGACGATGGCGCGCGCATCGCCCTCATGGAGGCGGGCGCCGGCACGCCCGTGGTGGCGCTGCACTGCTCCGCCGGCTCCAAGGAGCAGTGGCAGTCCCTGGCCGAGCTGATCGGCGACCGGCACCGCGTCCTCGCCCCCGACCTTTACGGCTATGGCGAGACCGACGCCTGGCCCGGCCCGGCGCCCATGCGGCTCGCCGATGAGGCGGCGATCGTCGGCGCGGTGATGGACCGCTGCGGCGGCCCGGTCGACCTCGTCGGCCATTCCTACGGCGCTGCCGTGGCGTTGTGCGTGGCGCTGGCGCACCGGGGCCGCCTCGCCAGCCTGACCCTTATCGAGCCCAGCGCCTTCGCCCTGCTGCGCGACGGAAGGGCGGCGGACGTCGCCCTTCGGCAGGAGATCGGCGCCGTCGCCGATGCCGTGACCGAGGCGGAGGCGGGTGGCGACGGCAGGGGCGGCATGGAGCGTTTCGTCGACTACTGGAACGGTGCCGGGGCGTGGGCCCGGCTCAAGCCGGGCGTGCAGTCCGACCTCGCCCGCCGGCTGGCCAAGGTCGTGCTCGACTTCCGGACGCTGTTCGCCGACGAGACGCGCCTCGCCGAGTACGGCGGCCTCGGTCTGCCGACGCTCATGCTGTGCGGAACGCAGACGCGCGGCCCCGCCGGCGCCGTCACCCGACTCCTGGCCGAGACCATCCCCGGCGCGCGGCTCGAGACCATCGCCGGCGCCGGGCACATGTCACCCGTGACCCACGCCGAGCAAGTGAACGCCGCCATCGCGGCGCACTTGCGCGGAGCGCGGTGAGAAGACGCAACATTGCCCTATTTTGCTGCGGAATCTCTGTGTATTAGGGACTGCTTAAATAATTTACAGTCGGCCGTCGGTTTAGGTACACTTTGCGGTTCGAAGTGGCATGACCATGAGCGGGTAGCACGTTGCGCCTCGAAGTGGCATGACCACGAGCAGGTAGCATGAAGGGAGGATAAATCATGCATATCAAGACAATCCTGGCGGGCGCGGCCCTCGCATTGGCCGCCACCATCGGCTCGGCGTCCGCCGCCGAGCGGTTCTCCACGCTCGATGGCGTCACGGCAGTCGCCATGTCTGCCGGTGAACTTGGCGCCGTCGTGGGAGGTGCCAGGCATTTCCAGGTATCGGCAAACGGTGTACTCGTTGACCCCTCCGCCTCTACTGACGCGGATCCGCTGGCGCCCTTCGGCGGCGTCGACACCTTTTTCCGCGTCGGCGGGGCCCTCGATCCCTTGGCCCCCGGCTTTAACGGC
>JAZFQY010000200.1:0-6677 GCA_036445355.1 Alphaproteobacteria bacterium | reverse complement strand
GTGCTCGCCCTGCCGCTCGCGGCCTGCCACGTATCAGGGCATCTGCCGCCCGGTCAGTTTCTGTGACGACGCCGCCAACGCTATCGAGCCGGCTTATTCGATGATGATCTCGCGGCTCAGCGTGCCGTTCTGTGGCCCAGGTGCAGAGCCATCTACTCGCCCACCAGTATGAGGGCCTGATCAAGAAGGCGAAGCTCAGAGGCCGGCGTGCATGAGCCTCGTTCTGCTAGGGCCGCCCGGCGCCGGCAAGGGCACCCAAGCGCAGCGCCTAGAGCGAGACCGAGGGCTCGTACAACTATCGACCGGAGACATGCTACGCGCCGCCGTCGCCTCGGGCAGCGAGCTCGGCCGGCGGGCGAAGGCGGTGATGGACAGCGGCGCGCTGATGCCCGACGACATCATGGTCCGGATCATCGCCGAACGCATCGGCGGGATCGATACCGGCTTCATCCTCGACGGCTTTCCGCGAACCCCGGCCCAGGCCATGGCGCTGGACGCGATGCTGGCCGAGAAGGGGCTCGGGCTCGACGCCGTGATCGAGATCCAGGTCGACGAGGAGGCACTCATCGAGCGCATCGCCGGGCGTTTCTCCTGTGTCAAATGCGGCGCCGGCTACCATGACAAGTTTCAGCGCCCGGAGCGGGACGGGGTGTGCGATCGCTGCGGCGGCAGCGAGTTCGTCCGCCGCTCGGACGACACCGCCGAGGCGATGCGCACCCGGCTCGAGGCCTACCGGCGCCAGACCGAGCCGATCCTGCCCTACTACCGTGACAAGGGGATCCTGAAGGCCGTCGACGGGATGGCCGAGATCGATGGCGTGACACGGCAAATCGAGGGTATCTTGGGTTGAACCTAGGGCCTGTTGACTGGCGGCGCGGCGCCCATATAATCCGCCCGCCTCGGCAAGCCTGACATCCCGTCGATCCACCGCCACGCAACGAAGGAGTGCGCAGTTTGGCTCGTATTGCCGGCGTCAACATCCCGACCCAGAAAAGGGTGCAGTTCGCGCTCCCCTACATCCATGGCATCGGCCCGACCAAGGCGCGCGAGATCGTGGAAAAATGCGGCATCCCGCCCGAGCGCCGGGTACACGAGCTGACCGAGGACGAAATCATCCGCATCCGCGAGTCGATCGACCGCGACTACAGGGTCGAAGGCGACCTCCGGCGCGAGGTGGCGATGAACATCAAGCGTCTCATGGATCTGGGCTGCTACCGCGGCCTGCGCCACCGCAAGGGCCTGCCCGTGCGCGGCCAGCGCACCCACACCAACGCCCGCACCCGCAAGGGCAAGGCGCGGCCGATCTCCGGCAAGAAGAAAACCTGACGACAGGCATCTGCGAGGATCTGGGTCATGGCAAAGTCTGCCGGGCGTGTGCGCCGCAAGGAGCGCAAGAACATAACCTCGGGCGTCGCCCACGTGAACGCCACCTTTAACAACACCAAGGTCACCATTACCGACGCCCAGGGCAACACTATCGCCTGGTCCAGCGCCGGTAGTCAGGGCTTCAAGGGTTCGCGCAAGTCGACGCCCTACGCGGCGCAGATGGCCGCCGAAGGTGCCGGCCGCAAGGCCCAGGAGCACGGCATGCGCACGCTCCAGGTCGAGGTCAAGGGCCCGGGGTCGGGCCGCGAGTCGGCACTCAGGGCCTTGCAGTCGGTGGGCTTCGAGATTACCTCCATCAAAGACGTGACGCCCATTCCGCACAATGGCTGCCGGCCGCCCAAGCGACGGCGCGTATAGCTCTTTGGTCCGCCGCGCCGGGACGCGCGGCGGCGGACATGACTGACCGCCGGCGACCCCTTTGCTTGCCCCCGGCGGTCTCGCAAGACAAGGCGAAGCGATGCTGCAGAACAATTGGACCGACCTGATCAAGCCGACGAGGCTGGATATCTCGACCGGGGCCGACCCGCAGCGCCAGGCGACCGTCGTCGCCGAGCCGCTGGAGCGCGGCTTCGGCCTCACCCTGGGCAACGCCATGCGCCGCGTGCTCCTGTCGTCGCTGCAGGGGGCGGCCGTGACCTCGATCCAGATCGAGGGCGTGCTGCACGAATTCTCCTCCCTGCCCGGGGTGCGCGAGGACGTGACCGACATCGTCCTCAACGTCAAGGCGATGGCCTTGCGCATGCACAGCGAGGGTCCGAAGCGGATGTCGCTCACCGCCACCGGCCCCGGCGAGGTCACTGCCGGCCAGATCGACACCGGCCACGACATCGAGATCATGAAACCCGATCACGTGCTGTTGACCCTCGACCAGGGGGCGCGGATCGTGATGGAGTTCATGGTCGAGGCCGGCAAGGGCTATGTCCCCGGCTCGCAGCACCGCACGCCCGACGACCCGATCGGGCTCATTCCCATCGACGCCCTGTTCAGCCCGGTTAAGAGGGTCTCCTACCAGGTGGGCAACGCCCGCGTCGGAGAGCGCACCGACTTGGACAAGCTGACCCTCAATGTGGAGACCAACGGTGCGATCTCGGCCGAGGACTCGGTGGCGCTCGCCGCCCGCATCCTCCAGGACCAGCTCATGATGTTCGTCAATTTCGAGGAGCCGACGCACGCCCCACCCGAGGAGCGGCGCGAAGAGGATCTCGAGTTCAACAGGAACCTGCTGCGCAAGGTGGACGAGCTCGAGCTCTCGGTGCGCTCGGCCAACTGTCTGAAGAACGACAACATCATCTACATCGGCGATCTGGTGCAGAAGACCGAGGCCGAGATGCTGCGCACGCCCAACTTCGGTCGCAAGTCCTTGAACGAGATCAAGGAGGTGCTGGCGCAGATGGGGCTGCATCTGGGCATGGAGATCTCGAGCTGGCCGCCGGAGAACATCGAGGAGATGGCGAAGCGGCTGGAGGAGCCCTTCTAGCCCGGCCGGGAGGGGGATAGCGCCATGCGCCACCGACTGAGCGGACGCAAGCTCAACCGAACCTCGAGCCACCGCAAGGCCATGTTCAGCAACATGGCGGCGGCACTGATCAAGCACGAGCAGATCACCACCACGCTGGCCAAGGCGAAGGACCTGCGGCGCGTCGCCGACCGCCTGGTCACCCTGGGCAAGCGCAGCGGCCTGCACGCCCGCCGCCAGGCCCTGGCGGTTCTCAAGGACAAGGGCCTCGCCGAGAAACTGTTCTCGACCCTGGCTAAGCGCTACGCCGATCGGGCGGGGGGCTATACGCGGGTGCTCAAGGCCGGCTACCGCTATGGCGACAGCGCCCCCATGGCCATCATCGAGCTCGTCGACCGCGACCCCGACGCCAAGGGCCAGGATTCGGGCCCGCCGCCCAGCCAAGAGGGCGTGGATGACGAAGCCGCCTGACGGCAAGGTGGTGCGAACGAATACGGGGCGATCCTGCGGGTTCGCCCCTTGTTTTTTGCGACCAATGTGAAAACATTGAAACGAATGAATAGCTTCGCGGAGGCGACGCGCGCCATGCGATGGCTCGTCACGCTCCTGGGCTTGGCGCTCAGTATTGCGCCGGTTGTCGCCGGCGATGGCCGAGGAGCTCGGGCTCGACACATTCGCCACCGGCGTCTTCCTACTCGGCCTCGAACAGGGCAGCCCGGCCGCGCACTGACAACTCACCGTGCGCCGCGGCGAGCGGGTGCTCACCACCACGGTGCAGGGATGAGGCCGCCGTGAGCCGCACGGACACGCGCCAGGCCGGCCTGTTCGAGGCCGAAGCGCCGCGGCCGCTCGCCGACCGGCTGCGGCCGGCCTCCCTCGCCGAGGTCGTGGGGCAGGACCACCTGCTCGGGCCCGATGGCCCCCTAGGGCGCATGGTCGCCCAGGGGCGGCTGGCGAGCTTGGTTCTGTGGGGGCCGCCAGGCTCCGGCAAGACGACCATCGCGCGCCTGCTGGCCGATGTGGGGGGGCTGACCTTCGAGGCGCTATCGGCGGTCTTCTCCGGCGTTGCCGACCTGCGCAAGGTGTTCGAGCGCGCCCGCGACCGGCGCGTCGCCGGCCAGGGCACGCTCCTGTTCGTCGACGAGATCCATCGCTTCAACCGGGCGCAGCAGGATGGCTTCCTGCCCGTGGTCGAGGACGGCACCGTGATCCTGGTGGGGGCGACGACGGAGAACCCGTCCTTCGAGCTTATTGCGCCGCTTCTGTCGCGCTGCCAGGTGCTGGTGCTGAAGCGCCTGGACGACGCCGCCCTGGACACCCTGCTCGAGCGCGCCGAGGCCCAGGAGGGCCACGCGCTGCCCCTCGACGGCCAGGCGCGCGCGGCCCTCAAGGCGATGGCCGACGGCGACGGCCGCTATCTGTACAACCTGGCCGAGGAGCTGTTCGCCCTGCCGGCGGGCACGCCCCTCGACCCGGCGGCGCTGGCCCGCCTGGTGCAGCAGCGCGCGCCGCTCTACGACAAGAGCCAGGAGGCGCACTACAACCTGATCAGCGCCCTGCACAAATCTATCCGCGGCTCGGACGCCGATGCGGCCCTGTATTGGCTGGCGCGCATGCTGGCCGGCGGCGAGGACCCGCGCTTCATCGCCCGCCGGCTCACCCGTGCGGCGGTGGAGGACGTCGGGCTGGCCGACCCGCGGGCGGTCGAGCAGGCGCTGGCGGCGTGGGAGACCTACGAGCGTCTGGGCTCGCCGGAAGGCGAGCTGGCCCTGGCGCAGTGCGTCATCTACCTGGCGACGGCGCCCAAATCCAACGCGGCCTACGCCGCCTTCTCGGACGCGGCGCACGCCGCCAAGGAGTCCGGCTCGCTGACGCCGCCGCTCCACATCCTCAACGCCCCGACGCGCCTGATGAAGGAGCTGGGCTACGGTCGCGGCTACGCCTACGACCACGGCGCCGAGGAGGCGTTCTCGGGCCAGGACTACTTCCCAGAGGGCATGGCGCGGCAGCGTTTCTACGCGCCCACCGACCGCGGCCTCGAGCGCGAGCTGAAGAAGCGCCTGGAGCATTTCGATATGCTGCGGCAAAGGCGGCGGGATGGGGACAGTGAGTAGTTTGGGTGTTCCCGATCGCGCATGACGCCGGGACCAGCGATTAGCGTGCCGGCCATGAAGCTCTCGCTGGCCATCGCCGCGGGCGGCGCGCCGGGGGCGCTGCTCGCCCGGCTCATGCTCACCCGCTTGATCGGATGACCGGGGCGGCCGGCGTCCGGATCTACGAGGTCGCGCCCGAGGACGCGGATCTGCGCCTCGACCGCTGGTTCAGGCGCCGCTTTCCCGGGCTGCCCTTCGGCCACCTGGCCAAGTGGCTGCGCACCGGCCAGGTTCGCGTCGACGGCAGGCGGGCTAGGCTCGGCGACCGGCTGCGGGCCGGCCAGGCGGTGCGCGTGCCGCCCTTCGCGGCGGCGCCGGCGCCGACCCCGGCACGCATCTCCGACGAGGAGGCGACGGCGCTGAGGGCCGCGGTCCTGCACCGCGACGCCAGGGTGATGGCGCTCAACAAGCCGGCCGGCCTCGCCGTTCAGGGCGGCAGCAAAGTGCGCCGGCATCTCGACGCCATGCTCGACGCACTGCGTTTCGAGGCGCCGGAGCGGCCGCTCCTGGTGCACCGTCTGGACAAGGATACCAGTGGCGTGCTGCTGCTCGCCCGCGACGCCCCGGCGGCGCGGTCTCTGGCGGCGGCGTTCCGCGGCCGGCGCGCGGAGAAGGTCTACTGGGCGCTCGTCGTCGGGGTGCCCAGGCCGCGCCGCGGGCGCATCGACCTGGCGCTCGCCAAGCGGCCCGGCCCCGGCGGCGAGAAGATGGCGGTGGACCGGGACGAGGGCAAGCCGGCCCTCACCGACTACGCGGTGCTCGAAGCCGCCGGACGCCGCGTCGCCTGGCTCGCCCTCAGGCCGCGCACCGGGCGCACGCACCAACTCCGCGTCCACGCCGCCGCCCTGGGCACACCCATCCTCGGCGACGGCAAGTATGGCGGCGAGCGGGCCTTCGTGCCGGGGCTCGCGGCCAGGCTGCACCTGCACGCGCGCGCTATCGCCATCCCCCATCCCGACGGCGGCATGCTGCGGGTGACGGCGCCCCTGGCCGGCCACATGGCCGAGAGCTGGGCTGCGCTCGGTTTCGACACGCGGCGGTCGGACGATCCGTTCCCGGGCGAGCCGATTGGCTAAGGAAAATCCAAATCCGGATCGGGCGCGCTCCGCCCGGCGCGGGGTTGGTGCGGCCGCAGCCGATCCCCACACAGGGGGCATGAGCGAGCCACCCCTGCGCCTGGTCGTATTCGACTGCGACGGCACCCTTGTCGACAGCCAGCACACCATCCTCGCCGCCATGACCGCCGCCTGGCGCGTCCTGGGCCTGCCCGACCCGGACCCGGAGGCGGTACGGCGGATCGTCGGCCTGCCGCTGGAGGTGTCGATCGCGCGCCTGGTGCCCGATCAACCGCAGGCCGGTGTCGCGCGGCTGGCGGACGCCTATCGGCACGCCTTCTTCGAATTGCACGCCAGGCCCGACCTCGACGAGCCCCTGTTCCCGGGCGCGCTCGAGGCGCTCGAGGCCCTCGACGCCGCCGGCATCCTGCTCGGCGTCGCCACGGGCAAGGGCCGGCGGGGCCTGGAGGCGACCCTCGGCCGGCACGGGCTGACCGGACGCTTCGCCACGCTGCAGACCGGCGACCGTGCCCGCGGCAAGCCGGATCCGGAGATGCTGCTGAATGCCATGGCCGAGACCGGCGCCGGGGCCACCCACACGGTGATGGTCGGAGACACGGCGTACGA
>JAZFQY010000199.1:0-6097 GCA_036445355.1 Alphaproteobacteria bacterium | reverse complement strand
TGTTTATGATGGCATTGCGGCCGAGCGCTCCGAGCCCCATGCGCCCTTGACACGCCGGCGCCGGGTGTGAAGCTGCCGCGCATGAACGCGGTGACGGTCGGCCTCGCGGAGCTGGAAGCGCTTATGGCGCGGGCGTTGGTGGCCGCCGGCGCCTCGCCGGAGAACGCGGCCCAAGTCGCCGCGGCGCTGGCGGCGGCGGAGGCCCAGGGGCTCTCCGGCCACGGTGCGGCGCGCCTGCCCGCCTATGCCGACCAGGCGGCGAGCGGCAAGGTGGACGGCCGCGCCGTGCCGGTGCTCCGACAGACCGCCGCCGGCGCGCTGATGGTCGACGCGGCGAGCGGCTTCGCCTATCCCGCCATCGCCATCGGCCTCGAGCGCGCCTGCGAGCTGGCGCCGGCAGCCGGGGTCGTCGGCGTCGGCATTGCCAACAGCCACCATTTCGGCGCCGCCGGGCTGCATGTCGAGCGCGTGGCGCGCCGCGGCTTCATCGGCCTCGGCTTCGGCAACTCGCCGGCGGCGATCGCGCCCTGGGGCGGCCGGCGGGCGCTCTACGGCACCAACCCCATCGCCTTTGCCTGCCCGCGCCGGGCGGCTGAGCCGCTGGTAATCGACCTGTCCCTGAGCAAGGTGGCGCGCGGCGAGGTCATGGTCGCCGCCCAGCGGGGCGAGCCGATCCCCGAGGGCTGGGCTCTCGATAAGGAGGGCCGGCCCACCACCGACGCGCAGGCGGCGCTCGCCGGCGCAATGCTGCCCATTGGCGACGCCAAGGGGGCGGCCCTGGTGCTCGCCGTCGAGCTCCTGGCGGCGGCGCTCACCGGCTCCCAATTCGGCTACGAGGCGTCGAGCTTCTTCGCCGCCGACGGGTCGCCGCCCCATGTCGGCCAGTTCTTCCTGGTCATCGATCCCGCCGCATTCGCCGGCGCGGACGTGCTCGCGCGTACCGAGACCCTCATCGCCACCATCGAGGCACAAGAGGGTGCGCGCCTGCCGGGGGCGCGGCGGCTGGCCAACCGGGCGACGGCAAGGGCCGAGGGCATCGCCCTCCCAATTCACCTTTACGACGAGATCAAACGCCGCGCCGCGGCGGCACCCGCGTGACGCACCGGCGATGATCGACGAGCCCTTGTTCTATCTGGCGGCGGTGCTGATCACCGGCTGCAAGCTCTCGTGGAACGGCTGGACGGGCTGATATCATCTTTGACCATGGAGACGGCGAGAAATCAAAGGAACGAATTCAGATTTAATACCTTTTTGTGCCTCCGTGTCTCTGTGGTGAATACGTCCATGAGCATTGCCATAGGCCAACCATACGGGATTAAGAGTAGATGAGCATGAAGGGCGTCGTCGCCGCCGGGCACGCGCGAACCGCCGAGGCCGCCGCCGCCATTCTGCGCGAGGGCGGCAATGCCTATGACGCGGCCCTGGCCGCCGTCGCCACGGCATTCGTCGCCGAGCCGGTGCTGGCCTCCCTGGGCGGCGGCGGCTTCCTGCTGGCGCGCCCGGCCGACGGGCGGCCGGTGCTCTACGACTTCTTCGTGCAGACGCCGAAGGTGCGGCGTTCCGAAGGCGATGTGGACTTCTATCCCATCCTCGCCGACTTCGGCGCCGCGACCCAGGAATTCCATATCGGTCTCGGCGCGGCGGCGACGCCGGGGGTGGCGCGCGGCCTGGCGACGGTGCACCGGGAACGCGGCCGCCTGCCGCTGACCGAGGTCTATGCCCAGGCGATCGCGCTGGCCAAGGCCGGCGTCGAGGTGACGCCGTTCCAGTCCTACCTGTTCGACGTCGTCGGCGCGATCTACACCGCCCACCCCTCGGCCAAGGCCCTGTTCGGCAGCACCAGCGCGCCCGAGGGGCTGGTGCAGCCGGGCGACGTATTCCGGAACCCTGAGCTGGCCGAGGTGCTGGACGCATTGGCGCGCGAGGGCGAGCGCCTGTTCTACGAGGGCGAGATCGCCCACGCCCTCTCGGAGACCTGCGCCGCGGAGGGGGGCCACCTGAACGCCGCCGACCTCGCGTCCTACGAGGTGGCGGCGCGCCGGCCCCTGGAGCTGGCGCACCACGGCGCCCGGGTGCTCGCCAACCCGCCGCCCTCCTGCGGCGGCATCCTGATCGCCTGCGGCTTGCGCCTGCTGGAGGACCCGGCGCGCGACGGCTTCGGCACGCCGGCACACCTCACCGCCCTCGCCCGCGCCATGGAGGCGACCGACAAGGCGCGCCTCGACAGCGGCCTCAACGACGGCGACGAAGCGGCGGCGGCGCGGCTGCTCGACCCGGCGTTCCTCGCCGCCTATGCCACAGGCGTGCTCGGCCGGCCGGCGGCGCCGGGCCGCACCACCCATGTGAGCGTCGTCGACCGCGACGGCAACGCCGCCGCCGTCACTCTCACCAACGGCGAGGGCTGCGGCCGGGTCGTGCCGGGCCTGGGCATCATGCTCAACAACATGCTGGGGGAGGAGGACCTGAACCCGCGCGGCTTCCACGAGTGGACGCCCAATGTGCGCATGGCCTCGATGATGGCGCCGACGGCGGTCGTCTGGCCCGGCGGGCGGGTGGCGGTGCTGGGCTCCGGCGGCTCCAACCGCATCCGCACGGCGATCCTGCAGGTGCTCTCGAACCTGATCGACTTCGCCCTGGCACCGGAGGAGGCGGTGACCCACCCGCGCCTGCACTGGGAGCGTGGGCATCTGGACGTGGAGCCGGGCTTCCCGGCGACCTCGGTGGAGGCGCTTACCGCCGCCTATCCCGACCACCGGCTCTGGCCGGAGCTCAACCTGTTCTTCGGCGGCGCGCACACCGCCCTGCTCGACCCAACGCGTGGGCTAGCCGAGGGCGCCGGCGACCCCCGCCGCGGCGGCGCGACGGTGGTGGTGTAGGGCCCTACTGCAGCGTCGGCATGGTGAACTGGGCGCCGGCGCGGATGCCGGTGGGCCAGCGCGCGGTCACGGTCTTGAGCTTGGTGTAGAAGCGCACTCCCTCGGCCCCGTGCAGGTTCGCATCGCCGAAGATCGAGCGCTTCCAGCCGCCGAAGGAGTGGTAGGCGACCGGCACCGGGATCGGCACGTTCACCCCCACCATGCCGATCTCGACCCGGCTTGAGAAGTCGCGCGCGGCGTCGCCGTCGCGGGTGAAGATGGCGGCACCGTTGCCGTAGGGGTGGCGGCTGACCATGCCCAGCGCCGTGTCATAGTCGGGCGCACGCACCACCGACAGGACCGGGCCGAATATCTCGTCTTCATAGATGCTCATATCGGGGGTCACTTTGTCGAACAGGCACGGGCCCATGAAGTAGCCGCCCTCGTAGCCCTGCAGGGTCATCTCGCGGCCGTCGACCACCAGCTCGGCACCGGCTTGCACACCCTGATCGACATAGCCCTTGACCCGGTCCAGAGCCTGCTGGTTGACCAGGGGGCCCATCTCCGTCTCCGGGTCGTTGCCGGGGCCGACCTTGATCGCCCGCACCCGCGGCACCAGGCGCTCCATGAGCTGGTCGGCGGCGTAGTCGCCCACCGCGACGGCCACCGAGATCGCCATGCAACGCTGGCCGGCGGAGCCGTAGCCGGAGCCGATCAGGGCATCGGAGGCCTGACCCATGTCGGCGTCGGGCATCACCACCATGTGGTTCTTGGCGCCGCCCAGGGCCTGCACCCGCTTTCCGTTGGCGGCCCCGGCCTGATAGATATGCACGGCGACGTTGGTCGAGCCGACGAAGCTCACCGCCGCGACGTCGGGGTGGGCGAGGATGGCTTCCACCGCGTGCTTGTTGCCGTGGACGACGTTGAGCACGCCTTCGGGCAAGCCGGCCTCGCGCCCGAGCTCCGCCAGCATCAACCCGCAGGAAGGGTCGCGCTCCGACGGCTTGAGGATGAAGGTGTTGCCGCAGGCGACGGAGAGCGGAAACATCCACAAGGGGATCATGGCCGGAAAGTTGAAGGGCGTGATGCCGGCGCACACGCCGAGCGGCTGGCGCATGGAGAAGCTGTCAACGCCGGTGCCCACGTTCTCGGTGAAGTCGCCTTTGAGCAGGTGCGGGATACCGCAGGCGAATTCCACCACCTCCTTGCCGCGGGTGATGGAGCCCTTGGCGTCCTCGATTGTTTTGCCGTGCTCGGCGGTGATGACGGCGGCCATTTCGTCCGTGTGGCACTCGATCAGCTCCTTGAGCTTGAACATGACCCGCGCCCGGCGCACCGGCGTCGTCGCGGCCCAGGCCGGGAACGCGGCCTTGGCGGCGGCGACGGCCGTGGCCACCTCCTTGGAGGTGGCGAAGGGTACCCGGCCGGTCTCCTCGCCGGTGGCGGGGTTGAAGATCGGGCCGAACTTGTCCGACGCGCCGTCCACCCGCGCGCCATTTATGTAGTGCTGCAGGGTCTTCATGTGCTGTCCGCCTCCCGTGGCGCCCCGGGCAAAGATGACTTGGGGGATATGGATCAAGATATAGGCGAAGCCCCGGCGGTGGCGCAAGCGCGCCTGGCTCACTCCACCTCCGCCAGCACCTCGCCGATGATCGTGAACATTTGGTCGATTTGCGCGCGCTCGACGATCAGCGGCGGCGACAGGGCGATAATGTCGCCGGTGGTGCGGATCAGAAGGCCCTTCTCGAAGCAATTTAGGAACGCCTCGTAGGCACGTGCCGCCGGCGCACCCGGGCGCGGCTCCAGCTCGATGCCGGCCATGAGGCCGATGTTGCGCAGGTCGATCACGTGGCGCGTGCCCTTCAGCCCATGCACCGCGTCCTCCCAGTATGGCGCCAGCTCGGCCGCGCGCGCGAACAAATCGTCGCGCCGGTAGATGTCGAGGGCGGCGAGCCCGGCCGCCACGGCCAGGGGGTGGGCGGAGTAGGTGTAGCCGTGGGGCAGCTCGATGGCGGTGTCCGGCCCGTGCATGAAGGCGTCGTAGATATCGGCGCGCACGACGACCGCGCCCATGGGCACGGTGGCGTTGGTCAGGCCCTTGGCCGTGGCGACGATATCGGGCTCGAGGTCGAAATAGTCGACCGCAAATCCCGCACCCAGGCGGCCGAAGCCGGTGATCACTTCGTCCAGGATCAAGAGGATGCCGTGCTTGCGGCAGATCTCCTGCAGACGCGGCAGGTAGCCCTTGGGCGGCACCAGCACACCGGCGGAGCCGGCGACCGCCTCGACGATGACCGCGGCGATGGTGGACGCGTCATGCAGCGTCACCAGCCGCTCCAGCTCGTCGGCGAGCTCGGCGCCGTGCTCCGGCTGCCCGCGGGAGAACGCATTGCGCTCAAGGTCGTGGGTGTGGGGCAGGTGGTCGACGCCGTTCATGAGCGGCCCGAACAGCTTGCGGTTGGCGACCATGCCGCCGACCGAGATGCCGCCGAAGCCGACCCCGTGATAGCCGCGCTCGCGGCCGATGAGGCGCGTGCGCGTGCCCTCGCCGCGCATGCGCTGAGTGGCGATGGCGATCTTGAGCGCCGTGTCCACCGCCTCCGAGCCCGAGTTGCAGAAGAACACGTGGTCGAGGTCGCCGGGCATCAGCGCCGCCAGCCGCGCCGCCAGCTCGAAGGCGCCGGGATGGCCCGACTGGAAGGCCGGCGAGTAGTCCATGCGCGCCACCTGGTCCTGCACCGCCTCGACGACCTCGGCGCGGCAGTGGCCGGCATTGACGCACCACATGCCAGCGGTGCCGTCGAGCACCTGGCGCCCGTCGGCGTCGGTGTAGTGCATGTCCTTGGCCGCGACCAGCATGCGCGGATGGCGCTTGAAGTGCCGGTTGGCGGTGAACGGCATCCAGTAGGGGCCCAGATCGTTGGGCATGTGGGTCATGGAAGCGGCAACGGCGGAGGGGGAGCTGTCTGACATGGGCCTTGTCCTTCGCGGGGTTTCGCCGTCGGGGGCGCCGGCCGCCTGTCATAGCCTCGCCGCGCCGGCGGTCGAAGGCAAGCGACAAGCGCAGGCCCTGGCAATTCGCCGGCGAGGCTCTATGATTCAGTCGCCAGGCGGGGGCGAAGGGAGAATTCCGCGGGGGACGGCATGAGCGGCAGGCTAGAGGGAAAGACGGCCCTGGTCACGGCCGCGGCGCAGGGTATCGGCCGGGCGTCGGCGCTGGCCTTGGCGGCCGAGAACGCGAC
>JAZFQY010000198.1:0-8852 GCA_036445355.1 Alphaproteobacteria bacterium | reverse complement strand
ACGCCCTTCGTTCGACGGCATGACGCCGTCGGCGAGCAGAAAACTGGCGGCGCGCAGGTGGTCGGCGATCACCTTGTGGGCGGTGCGGTGCGGCCCGTCGAGCGCCACGCCCGACGCCTCGGCCGAGGCCTCCATGATGTGGCGCAAGAGATCGGTGTCGTAGTTGTCGTTGAGCCCCTGCATCACAGCGGCGATGCGCTCGAGCCCCATGCCGGTGTCGACCGAGGGTCTGGGCAGGGGCACGCGCCTCTCGGGCGTCACCTGCTCGAACTGCATGAACACCAGGTTCCAGATCTCGATGAAGCGGTCGCCGTCCGCCTCGGGGCTGCCCGGCGGGCCGCCGGGGATGCCCTCGCCATGGTCGTAGAATATCTCCGAGCACGGCCCGCACGGGCCGGTCTCGCCCATGGACCAGAAATTGTCCGAGGTGGCGATGCGGATGATCTTGTCCTCGGGGATGCCGGCGATCTTGTGCCAGTGGCCGGCGGCCTCGTCGTCCTCGGCATAGACCGTGACCACCAGGCGATCCGCGGCCAGGCCGAACTCCTTGGTCACCAAGTTCCAGGCGAGCTCCACCGCCACATCCTTGAAATAGTCGCCGAAGGAGAAGTTCCCCAGCATCTCGAAGAAGGTGTGATGGCGGACGGTGTAGCCTACGTTCTCCAAGTCGTTGTGCTTGCCGCCGGCGCGCACGCATTTCTGCGAGGTGACGGCGCGGTTGTAGGGCCGCGGCTCGGCGCCGGTGAAGACGCTCTTGAACTGCACCATGCCGGCGTTGGTAAAGAGCAGCGTCGGGTCGTTGCGCGGCACCAAGGGCGAGGACGGCACGATCTCGTGGCCGTGCCGGGCGAAATAGTCGAGGAACGCCGAGCGGATTTCGTTGGTCGAGGCCATGACAGGCTCAATATGGTGCGCCGCACCGGCACCCGCAAAGGCCGGGCGGCCGCAACCCAAGATCGTCCGTGCATGTAGCCACTGGGCTTGAAGCCACTGGGCTTTTAGCCATTGACCGCCCGGCTGTCGAGGGTGCGGCAGCGGCGTGCGCCCCGATCCCGATATCGGGTACGCAAATGGGACGGGCGTCGCCCAGCGACCAAGTTCGGGGCTAGGCTCCAAGCACGCCCGCCGATATGTGCGGGCCGCCCTTCCAGCCAGACGCGACCGCTAATCGAGTTGCGGGGGAGGCCCGCGGGCGGCCCGCCGCCCAATTCGCCAGGGGCGGCGCCCCTACGCGCCGGCCCGCCGTCCTATTCGCCGGAGCCGGCGCCCTCCGTCGCCTCCGCTGTCTCGGCGCCCTGCATCATGATGTCGGAGATGAGGCCGGCATTGGCGCGGATCTTGTGCTCGATGGCGTCGGCAATGTCGGCATTGGCCTTGAGGAACTGCTTGGCGTTCTCGCGCCCCTGGCCGATGCGCTGGCCGTCATAGGAGAACCAGGCGCCGGACTTCTCGATGATGCTCGCCTGCACGCCCAAGTCGAGCAATTCGCCCACCTTGGAGATGCCCTCGCCATACATGATGTCGAACTCGACCTTCTTGAATGGCGGCGCGATCTTGTTCTTCACCACCTTGACCCTTGTCTGGTTGCCGACCACCTCGTCGCGGTCCTTGATGGCGCCGATGCGGCGGATGTCGAGGCGCACCGAGGCGTAAAACTTGAGAGCGTTGCCGCCGCTGGTGGTCTCCGGGTTGCCGAACATGACGCCGATCTTGTAGCGGATCTGGTTGATGAACACGACCATCGTGCGCGAGCGCGATATGGAGGAGGTGAGCTTGCGCAGGGCCTGGCTCATCAGCCGCGCCTGCAGACCCGGCAGTTGGTCGCCCATCTCGCCCTCGAGTTCGGCACGCGGCACCAGGGCCGCCACCGAGTCGATCACCAACACGTCGATCGCGCCCGAGCGCACCAGGGTGTCGGCAATCTCCAGGGCCTGCTCGCCGGTATCGGGCTGGGAGATAAGGATTTCTTCCAGATCGACCCCGAGCTTGCGCGCATAGGCCGGGTCGAGGGCGTGCTCGGCGTCGATAAAGGCGCAGGTGCCGCCGCCGCGCTGGGCCTCGGCGATGACGTGCAGGGCCAGGGTGGTCTTGCCGGAGCTCTCCGGCCCGTAGATCTCGACCACCCGGCCGCGCGGCAGGCCGCCGATGCCGAGCGCGATGTCGAGCCCGAGGGAGCCCGTGGACACCACCTGCACCTCGGCCACCGGCTGGCCGGCGCCCAGGCGCATGATCGAGCCCTTGCCGAAGGCGCGCTCGATCTGCCCCAGGGCGGCCTCGAGCGCCTTGTTCTTGTCGTCCATACCGTCCCTGTCGATGACGCGCAGCTGGACTGTCGCCATGGCCCGCACTCCCTCTTATTTCATAGCCCCGTAGGCGTTGCAATGGGGCCAGTGTACATGGTTTGTTCTGGAGCGCAAGTTCTTCTTTTGTTCCAGCCCACACCAACTCACACCCGGTAATACTCCCGGTACCAGTCGACGAAGCGCGGGATGCCCTCCTCGATCATGGTCTTGGGCGCGAAGCCCAGGTCGCGGCGCGAGGCATCGATGTCGGCGTAGGTGGCCTTGACGTCGCCCGGCGGCATGGCCTGGCGGTCGATCTTGGCCTTGGCGCCCAGGGCCGCCTCGATCACCTCGATGAAGCGCAGCAGGGGTTCGGGCCGGTGATTGCCGAGATTGTAGAGCCGGTGTGCCGGCTCGCCGCCACCCGGCGCCGGCGGCCGGTCCAGGGCGGCCTGGGTGCCGGCGATGATGTCGTCGATGTAGGTATAGTCGCGGCTCATGTCGCCAAAGTTGAAGACCGGGATCGGCTCGCCGGCGAGGATCTTGGCGACGAAGATGTAGGCCGACATGTCCGGCCGCCCCCAGGGCCCGTAGACCGTGAAATAGCGCAACCCCGTGGCCGTGAGCCCGAACATGGACGCATAGGCGTGGGTCATGAGCTCGCCGGCGCGCTTGGTGGCGGCGTAGAGCGACACCGGCCGGTCGACCCGGTCGGCGACCGCGAAGGGCAGCTTGGTATTGCCGCCATAGACCGAGGACGAGCTGGCATAGACGAAGTGCCTGAGCCCGCCGCCCAGGCCGCGCGCCAGCTCCAGCATGTTGAAATGGCCGACGAGATTGGCGCTCACATAGGCGCCGGGGTCGATCAGGCTGTAGCGCACCCCCGCCTGGGCGGCCAGGTGGACGATGCGCTCGACGCCCTCCGCGCCGGCCGCGGCGCGCTCGAGGGCCGCCTTGTCCGCGATGTCGACGCGTGCGAAGCGGAAGCACTCGTGGGGCGCCAGTTGGTCGAGCCGCGCCTGCTTCAGCGCCGGGTCGTAGTAGTCGCTGAGGCTGTCGAGTCCGAGTACGGTCTCGCCGCGCTCTAAGAGCGCCCGCGCCAAGTGGTAGCCGATGAAGCCGGCGACGCCGGTGACGAGGATGGTCAAGAGTCGATACCTGGACTGGCTGCGCCGGAATTCTGGCGCGCCGCGGATATAACCGACCCCGGCCGGAAAAGACAGCCGTGGCGGGCCGCAGGGCCATGACCTTGCGGTGTTCTTTCGCTGGCGAGGCGGCCCGTGAAACGATGCTTCGTCCGCGCCACCCCAGGCGGCGGCTTGTTGCGTCTTCGCCCCGTGGCCGCGGCGACATGGACTCGGGCGTCCCGCGGGCCTACATAAGTCTCTGCCCGCCGGCCACGCGGAGTCACTCCCTTGACCCTCGCCGCCGTCTCCCTCGACGACAAATACACCCAGACCACGGGGCGGGTGTTCCTCACCGGTATCCAGGCCCTGGTGCGTCTGCCGATGATGCAGCGCCAGCGCGATGCCTTGGCCGGGCTCAACACCGCCTGTTACATCTCCGGCTATCGCGGCTCGCCCCTGGGCGGGCTCGACCTGCAGCTATGGCAGGCGGCGCGCTTCCTGGAGCGCAATCACATTCAGTTCCGCCCCGGCATCAACGAGGACATGGCGGCGACGGCGATTTGGGGCAGCCAGCAATTGGGCCTGTTCCCCGGCGCCCTCTATGACGGCGTGTTCGCCCTGTGGTACGGCAAGGGGCCGGGGGTGGATCGCTCGGGCGACGTCTTCAAGCATGGCAACATGGCCGGCGCGGCGCGCCACGGCGGCGTGCTCTTGGCGATCGGCGACGACCACACCTGCAAGTCCTCGACCACGGCGCACCAGTCGGAGCTAGCCATGGTCGACGCCTCGATCCCGGTCCTGAACCCGTCCGGGGTGCAGGAGATGCTCGATCTCGGCCTCTATGGCTGGGAGATGTCGCGCTACTCGGGCTGCTGGGTGGGCTTCAAGACCATCGCCGAGACGGTGGACAGCTCGGCCTCGGTCGATGTCGACCCGGAGCGCGTGCGGATCGCGCTCCCCGACGACTTCGAGATGCTCGAGGGCGGGCTCAACATCCGCTGGCCCGACCCGCCGCTGGAGCAGGAATACCGGCTGCGCCGCCACAAGCTCTATGCGGCACTCGCCTTCGCCCGTGCCAACCGCCTCGACAAAGTGGTGCTCGACAGCCCGAAGCGGCGGTTCGGCATCGTCACCACGGGCAAGTCCTACCTCGACGTGCGCCAGGCCCTCGACGATCTGGGCATCGACGAGGCGCTGGCCGCCGAGATCGGGCTCGTCGTCTACAAGGTCGCCATGCCCTGGCCCCTGGAGCGCGAGGGCGTGCGCCACTTCGCCGAGGGTCTCGAGGAGATCCTTGTCGTCGAGGAAAAGCGCGCCGTCATCGAGAACCAGTTCAAGGAGCAGCTCTACAACTGGCGCGCCGACGTGCGCCCGCGGGTGATCGGCGAGTTCGACGAAGACGGCGAGTGGATCCTGCCGTCCACCGGCGAGCTCACGCCGGCACGCATCGCGCGCGTGATCGCGGCTCGCATCCGACGCTTCTACGGCTCCGAGACCATCGAGCGGCGCCTCGCCTTCCTGGCCGAGAAGGAGAAAGCCCTGGAGCACGAGTCGGCGGGCTTCCCGCGCGTGCCCTATTTCTGCTCGGGCTGCCCGCACAACACCTCGACCCGGGTGCCCGAGGGCAGCCGGGCGCTGGCCGGCATCGGCTGCCACTACATGGCCATGTGGATGGACCGCGACACCGACACTTTCACCCATATGGGCGCGGAGGGGGTGACTTGGGTCGGCCAGGCACCGTTCACCGACGAGAAGCACGTGTTCGTCAATCTCGGCGACGGCACTTACTACCACTCCGGCATTCTCGCGATTCGCCAGGCCGTCGCCGCCGGCGTCAACATTACTTACAAGCTGCTCTATAACGACGCCGTCGCCATGACCGGCGGCCAGCCCATGGACGGGCCGCTCTCGGTGCCCCGCATCAGCCGCCAGCTCGCCGCCGAGGGCGTGCGCCGCATCGCCGTTGTCTCCGACGCGCCGGACAAGTACGCGCCGGGCGCCGACTTCGCCCGCGGCACCAGCTTTCATCACCGCGACGATCTGGACGCGCTGCAGGCCGATCTGCGCGACTGGCCTGGCGTCTCGGCGCTGATCTACGACCAGACCTGCGCCGCGGAGCTGCGCCGGCGGCGCAAGCGCGGCCTCGCACCCGACCCGGCGCAGCGCGTGTTCATCAACCAGGCGGTGTGCGAGGGCTGTGGCGACTGCTCGCTGGCCTCGAACTGCCTGTCGGTGGTGCCGGTGGAGACCGAGTTCGGCCGCAAGCGCATGATCGACCAGTCGAGCTGCAACAAGGACTTCTCCTGCATCGCCGGCTTCTGCCCCAGTTTCGTCACCGTGCATGGCGGCAAGCTCAGGAAACCGCGCACCGCCGACGCCGGCGGCGCGGCCGGTGCGTTTCCTGCCGAGCTGCCGGCGCCCGCCCTGCCGGCCCTGAGCGAGCCCTACGGCATCCTCATCACCGGCATCGGCGGCACCGGCGTCGTCACCGTCGGCGCCCTCCTGGCCATGGCGGCGCATCTGGAGGGCAAGGGCTGCTCCGTGCTCGACATGACCGGCCTCGCCCAGAAGGGCGGCGCCGTGGTCAGCCACCTGCGCATCGCCGAGCGGCCGGAGGACATTCACGCCGTGCGCATCGCCGCCGGCGGCGCCCGCGCCATCCTTGGCTGCGATATGGTCGTCGCCGCCAGTTTCGACGCCCTGGCGAAGATGCAGACCGGCAACACGCGTGCGGTGATCAACAGCCACGAGGCCATCACCGGCGACTTCACCCGCGATCCCGATCTGAGCTTCCCGGCGGCGGCGATGAAGCGCGCCATTACGACGGCCGTCGGCGAGGGTGCCGTCGACTTCGTCGACGCCAGCCGCCTCGCCACCGCCCTCATGGGCAACGCCCTGGCGACCAACATCTTCGTCGCCGGCTTCGCATGGCAGCGCGGCCTCGTTCCCCTTTCGGCCGAGGCGATCGAGCGCGCCATCGAGCTCAACGGCGTCGCCGTGGAGATGAATAAGCGCGCCTTTCTGTGGGGGCGCCGCGCCGCGCACGCACCTCAGGCGGTGGCGGCGCTGGTCGAGCCGGCGGCGCCGGCGCGGCCCGACATCGCCACCTCCCTCGACGACATAGTTGCCCGCCGCGCCCGTGCCCTCACCGACTATCAGGACGCGGCCTACGCGCGCCGCTATGCCGACTTCGTGGCGCGAGCGGCCGAGGCCGAGCGCGCCCTGGGCAAGAGCGGCCTCGCCGAGACGGTGGCGCGCTATTACTTCAAGCTCCTCGCCTACAAGGACGAGTACGAGGTGGCGCGCCTGTTCACCAACGGCGAATTTCTGGCTCACATCCGCGAGCGGTTCGAGGGCGACTACACGCTGCGCTTCCACCTGGCGCCGCCGATAATTGCCGAGCGCGACCCCGAGACCGGCCATCTTCGGAAGGCCGCCTTCGGGCCGTGGATGCTCAAGGCCTTCGCGGCGCTGGCAAAGCTGAAGCGCCTACGCGGCACTCCCTTCGACCCATTCGGCTATAGTGCCGAGCGTCGGCGCGAGCGGCACCTGATCACGGAATACGAGGAGACGGTGGAGCAACTGTTGGCGGGCTTGACGCCGGCTAACCACGCGCTCGCCGTCGAGATCGCCGCTGTGCCGGAGCACATCCGCGGCTTCGGCCACGTCAAATCGCGTCACCTTGAGCCCGCCAAGGCGCGCGAGGCCGAGCTTCTCGCCGCCTTCCTCAGTCCCGAGGTCGCGCACCCGCCGTCTGCCAGCGCCGCGGCGGAGTAGGCCGTTCCCCGGGCCGGCGCGATACGTCTTGATCCGGATTTCGGTTGCTGGCAGCGCCATGGTGCTGGAGCCGAAGCTGATCGTCTGCGACGAGCCGGTCTCGGCCTTGGACGTCTCCATCCAGGCGCAGATCGTCAACCTGTTGCAGCGCCTGCAGCGCGAGTTCGGGTTGGCGCTCATCTTCATCTGCCACGACCTGTCGGTGGTGCGCCATATCAGCCATCGGGTGATGGTGCTCTATCTCGGCCGGGTGATGGAGCTCGCTGCGCGCGAGCGCATCTACGACCAGCCGCGCCACCCTTATACCAAGGCGCTGATCTCAGCCGTGCCCCTGCCCGATCCGGACCGGGAGCAACAACACACGCGTATCGTGCTCTCCGGCGACATGCCCTCGCCCATCGACCCGCCCTCGGGCTGCCCGTTTCGCACCCGCTGCCCGAAGGCGACGGACCTATGTGCGCAAGTCGCGTCACCCCTCGAAGAAACGGACGGCCACTGGACCGCCTGCCACCATTGGCGGGAAAAGGGGCGGCGCGGCGAGGGGATCGCTGCACCCGTTACGTTCAAGCCGGCAGATCGCCATGACCGACATAGGAAACTGGTCCCTCCGGGCAATGGCCGCTAAGTTGATTTTCGTTTGGCATTGCAACGCGCAGGATTGCTACCCATGCCGATGAGCGCGGCAGAATACGTCCATGGTTACGAGGCGCGTGAGAGCGAGCGGCTCGTGGATCAGGCCAATGTTCTCGCCCGACTTCTGCATTCCGACACGACCTATCCGGCCGGTGCGCAGGTCCTCGAAGCCGGGTGCGGCGTCGGCGCGCAGACCGTGACGTTGGCGAGAAATAGCCCCGACGCCCGTTTTACCTCCATCGATGTTTCAGAGGAATCGCTGGCGGCTGCCCGAGACCTTGTCGTGTCTAGGGGCATAACGAATGTCGAATTCGCCAAAGCCGATATATTCGATCTTGCCTTCGCCGAGGCGTCCTTTGATCACCTGTTCGTCTGCTTTGTGCTGGAGCACCTTGCACGGCCGGACGAAGCCCTGATGCATCTCAAAACGGTCCTGAAGCCAGGCGGCACCATCACGGTGATCGAAGGAGATCACGGGTCCGCTTACTTCCACCCAGACAGCCGGGCCGCACGCCGAGCGATCCAGTGCCTCATCGAATTGCAAACCCGTAGCGGGGGTGACTCGCTCATCGGACGCCGGCTCTATCCGCTGCTATCGGACGCCGGTTTTCGGGACGTGACCGTCTCGCCCAGAGTGGTCTATGCGGACGCCAGCCGCCCGGAGATGGTGGAGGGGTTCACGAAGAACACCTTCACCGCGATGATTGAAGGCGTGCGTGAGGAGGCCCTGCAGGCCGAGCTTACCGACGAGCAGACGTGGGCAAAGGGAATAGCCGACCTCTATCGCGCGGCGGAAGACGACGGCACGTTCTCCTACACGTTCTTCAAGGCGTTAGCATCGAAATGATGTTTCGCATGCGCCGAAAGCCTGTTCCAAAAAAGAAATCGTTCGCCGCAACCCTTACTGATACCAAATCTCGGTAATAAGGACCCATTTCATGGCGGCGCATTGGTCCTCCCGGTTAGGCGCGCGGCGCGGCGCGATGCCCCCGCATCGGGCAAGCCGCGCAACGCTGCCGGAGGGCCAATGCGC
>JAZFQY010000197.1:0-3483 GCA_036445355.1 Alphaproteobacteria bacterium | reverse complement strand
TTCCTGCGCGGGCTAGGCGACGCAATGGGGCTGGACGTCGCCTCGGAAAGCGCGCTCGCCGCCGGCCTGGTGATGGGGGTGATGATCATCCCCTTCGTCTCCTCGCTGTCCGACGACGTGATCGCTGCCGTCCCCCAGTCCCTGCGCGACGGCGCCTATGCGCTGGGCGCCACAAAGTCCGAGGCCATCACCCAGGTGGTGCTGCCGGCGGCCCTGCACGGCATCGTCAGCGCGCTCTTGCTGGCGGTGAGCCGCGCCATTGGCGAGACCATGATCGTGGTCATGGCAGCCGGCTTGGCGGCGAAGCTGACCGCCAACCCGCTTGAGGCGGTGACCACGGTGACGGTGCAGGTCGTCGCCCTCCTGGTCGGCGACCAGGAGTTCGACAGCGCCAAGACACTCGCCGCCTTCGCCCTCGCCCTCACCCTGTTCCTCGCCACCCTGGCCCTGAACGTGGTCGCGCTGGTCGTGGTGCGCCGCTACAGGGAGCAATATGACTAACCTCGCCCAGCACCTGCGCCCGGACTTGTCGGACGCGCGCCTCGCCCGCCGCCACCGGGCGGAGCGGCGCTTTCGGCTCACCGGCATCGCCGCCATCGCGTTGGCGCTGGGCGTGCTGGCCCTGCTCATCGCCAGCATCCTGGCTCAGAGCGTGAATGCTTTCACCGAGACCACCATCGCACTCGACGTCCATTTCGACGCGGCGGAGATCGACCCGCAAGGGACAGGCGACAAGTCGGTGATCGCCCGGGCCGACTTTCAGGGTTTGGCCCGGCGTGCCCAGCGGGAGCGCTTTCCCGAGGCCAGCGGGCGCCGGGAACGGCGCCAACTTTTCGCCCTGATCTCCTCCGGCGCCGGCGATACCCTGCGCGCGTTGGTGTTGGCCGATCCGACGCTGATCGGCACGACCCGCCGGGTGCGGGTGCGTGCCGCCGCCGACATCGACAGTCTCGATAAGGGCGAGATCCGCCGCGACGCGCCGGTGCGCCGGGTCAGCGATGCGCAGCTCGCCTGGGTCGACGCGCTGGCCGCGGAGGGGCGGATCGAGCGGCGCTTCAACCGCGCCTTCTTCACCAGCGGCGACAGCCGCGAGCCCGAGCAGGCCGGCATCTGGGGTGCGGCGGTCGGCTCCTTCTTCACCCTCATGGTGTGTCTCCTCTTGTCCTTCCCGGTGGGGGTGATGGCGGCGGTGCATCTGGAGGAGTTCGCGCCCAGAAACCGTGTGACCGACCTGATCGAGGTCAACATCAACAACCTCGCCGCGGTGCCGTCGATCGTCTTCGGCCTGTTGGGCCTCGCCGTCTTCCTCGGCGTCTTCGGCCTGCCGCGCTCGGCACCGCTGGTCGGCGGCATGGTGCTGGCGCTGATGACCCTGCCGACAGTGATCATCTCCGGGCGGGCGGCGCTCGCCTCGGTGCCGCCGTCGATCCGCGCGGCGGCGCTGGCGCTGGGCGCCTCGCCGTTGCAGACGACCCTGCACCACGTGCTACCCTTGGCGATGCCGGGGATGCTCACCGGCACCATCATCGGCATGGCCCGGGCGCTGGGCGAGACCGCGCCTTTGCTGATGATCGGCATGGTCGCCTTCATCGTCGACATCCCCGGCGGCGTCAGCGACCCGGCGACCGCGCTGCCGGTTCAAGTCTATCTGTGGGCCGACGCGCCGGAGCGCGCCTTCGCCGCCAAGACCGCGGCCGCGATCCTGGTGCTGCTGGCGTTCCTGGCGTGCATGAATTTGAGCGCGGTGCTGCTGCGCCGGAAGTTCGAGCGACGGTGGTGACATGAACGAAGGCCTTGCCCCGGTGACGGCGGCGGCGCCCGGCGACGCGCTGCGGGCGAAGATGGCGGCCGACGGCGTCGACGTCTTCTACGGCGCCAAGCAGGCGCTCAAGGACGTCGCCATCGACATCGCCGAGCATCAGGTGACGGCGCTCATCGGTCCCTCGGGCTGCGGCAAGTCCACCTTCCTGCGCTGCCTCAACCGCATGAACGACACCATCGAGGGCTGCAGGGTGAGCGGCCGCATCACCCTCGACGACGAGGACGTCTACAGCCCCGAAGTCGACGTGGTGCGCCTGCGCGCTCGCGTCGGCATGGTGTTCCAGAAGCCGAACCCGTTTCCCAAATCCATCTACGACAACGTCGCCTACGGCCCGCGCATTCACGGCATGGCGGCGACGCGCACCGAGCTGGACGCAGTCGTGGAGATGAGCCTCACCCGCGCCGGGTTGTGGGCCGAGGTGCGCGAGCGCCTGGGCGAGCCGGGCACCAGCCTCTCTGGCGGCCAGCAGCAGCGGCTGTGCATCGCCCGCGCCATCGCCGTCAGCCCGGAGGTGATCCTGATGGACGAGCCGTGCTCGTCCCTCGACCCCATCGCCACCGCGCGCATCGAAGAGCTGATCGACGAGTTGCGCGCCAACTACACCATCGTCCTCGTCACCCACGCCATGCAGCAGGCGGCGCGGGTGAGCCAGCGCACGGCCTTCTTCCATATGGGCGAGCTGGTGGAAGAGGGCGTCACCGAGCGCATCTTCACCAATCCCCAGGACGAGCGCACCCAGGGCTACATCACCGGGCGCTTCGGCTGAGCGGCGCGGAGGAGCACGCCATGACGCAGGCGCACATCGTCAAGGCCTATGACGCCGAGCTCAACCGGCTCTCGGAGCTGATCAGCCGCATGGGCGCGATGGCCGCCGAGCAGATCGACGGCGCCATCAAGGCCCTGGTCGACCGGAACCCTGATCTCGCGCAGCGCATCGTCGACGGCGACAAGGCGATCGACGAACTCGAGGCCGAGATACACGAGTTCACGGTGCGCCTGCTCGCCCTGCGCCAGCCCATGGCCCGCGATCTGCGCCAGATCGTCGCCGCGCTCAGGATCGCGCCAGACCTGGAGCGCATCGGCGACTACGCCAAGAACGTGGC
Organism: Alphaproteobacteria bacterium; assembly: GCA_036445355.1. Classification (GTDB taxonomy): domain Bacteria; phylum Pseudomonadota; class Alphaproteobacteria; order UBA6615; family UBA6615; genus JAZFQY01. Next base: position 558 of record JAZFQY010000197.1, on the reverse strand, counting down.
CAAGCGCTCGATTGCCCTCGACCAGGTGCCGCCGGTGAAGCCCATCGTCACCATCCCGCGCATGGCGCGCATGGTGCAGGAGATGATCCGCGACGTGCTCGATGCCTTCGCCACTGGCGACGTCGACAAGGCGCACGAGGTGTGGACCCGCGACGCCGAGGTCGACGACGTCTATGACGGCCTGTTCCGCGAGCTCCTGACCTACATGATGGAGGACCCGCGCACCATCAGCGCCTGCACGCATTTGGTGTTCATCGCCAAGAACATCGAACGCATGGGCGATTTGGCCACCAACATCGCCGAGACCATCCATTTCCAGGTCGAGGGCGTGACCCTCGACGAGGACCGCCCCAAGCACGATAAGGCCAGCCTGACGGTCATCGAACCCGAAAACGGCGGCGGCTGATACACTGGTTTTGTAGGGGCGGGCTTGAAACTCGTGCTCATGCCGCCACCGCTTCCTCCGGGTGCTGATAGCCGTAGCCGAGCGCCCGCGCCACGGCGGGATGGGTGATGCGGCCGCGATGCACGTTGAGGCCGCGGCGCAGATACTGATCC
>JAZFQY010000196.1:0-2348 GCA_036445355.1 Alphaproteobacteria bacterium | reverse complement strand
CTACGTCTTCGCAATGTCATCGCGCGGCGGCGTGCCCTCTGGCTACGGTCGCGCGTTGCCGAGCTCTTCGTCGAAGCAGAGAGCGATGGGAGGTTAGAATGACACGCACGCTCATGGCAGTCGTCGCGGCTTCGATTATCGCCGCCCTGGTCCCGCCGGCGGCCGCGCAGACGATCAAGCTCGCCACTCTCGCCCCCGAGGGGTCGCCCTGGCACCAGGTCATCCGTGACCTGGCGGAAAGCTGGCGCGAGATTTCGAGCGGTAGGGTGACAATGCGCATCTACGCCGGCGGGGTGGCCGGCGACGAGCCGGACGTGGTGCGCAAGATGCGGGTGGGACAACTCCAGGCCGCGGCACTCACCGGCGCCGGCCTGGCCAGAATCGCGCCCGAGATCCAAGCCCTGCAGATGCCGATGCTCCTGCGCTCCGACGCCGAGCTCGACTACGTTCGCGCGCGCATCGGCCCCAAGCTGGAAGCGAAACTGGAGGCGAAGGGGTTCAAGGTGCTCAATTGGGGCGACGCCGGCTGGGTGCGGTTCTTCACCCGCCAGCCGGTCGTGAGCCCGGAAGATCTGAGACCGCTGCCGGTGTTCGTCTGGGCCGGGGAGACGGCGGTCGTCGACGCGTGGAAGGATGCGGGCTACCGCCCCATACCCCTGGCCTCGACGGACATCTACACCGCGCTCCAATCGGGAATGATCAAGGCCGTCCCGACGACGCCCATCGCCGCCCTTTCGTTCCAGTGGTTCGCCCTGGCGCCGCATATGACGGAGCTGAAATGGGCACCGCTGGTCGGCGCGCTGGTCATCACGACCCGGTCGTGGCGCGCCCTTCCCGACGACCTCAAGCCGCGGCTGCTCGATGCCGCCCGTGAGGCAGGGGTGCGACTACAGGAAAAGATCCGGCCCCTCGACGACGAGGCGATACGGGTCATGACCGAACACGGGCTGACGGTGCACGCCGTTCCGCCGCAGGCGGTCGCCGCGTGGGAGCGCAGCGCCCGCGGCGGCTATTCGAAAATCGTCGGCCGCATCGTCCCGCCCGAGATCGTGACCGAGGTGGAGCGGCTGCGAGACGAGTACCGGGCGTTGCATCGAGGGCCGTGACATGGATGCCGTGCGACGGGTCGCGATCGTTGGCCGCGGGGTCGAGGACGGGCTGGCTGCGACGGTCCTGTTGGCCATGGCGGCACTGCCGGTCCTGGAAATCGCCGCGCGGGCCATCCTCGGCGCCGGTATCCCGGGAGCCATCGCCACCGTCCAGAACCTCACCCTGTGGATTGCGATGTTGGGCGCCCTCATCGCATCCAGGGAGGGGCGCCATCTCGGTCTATCGACGGCCATGCTCCACATGCCGCCCGCTCTGGGTGCGTGCGCCGGCGCGTTCGCCGCCGCGGTTTCGGCGGCGGTAGCGGCCGGCCTGTTCTGGGCCGGGCTGCAATTCGTGCTGGCCGAAACGGCCTCACCCACGCAAATCGGCGGCTGGCTCCCGATCTGGGTGGCAGAAGCGATTTTGCCGGTGGGATTCGCCATCATCGCGCTCAAATTTGTCGTGCTGGCGGACGGCTGGCGGCGTCGCGTCGTCGCCGGACTCGGCATTCCCGCCGCCGCAGCCATTGGCTTCGCGCTCCCAGCCGAAGGCGCCGCGCTCGCCCCTTTCGCCATCGCCGGCCTCGCCGCGGCGGCGCTCCTGGGGGCGCCCATTTTCGTCGTCTTAGGCGGCGCCGCGCTGCTCCTTTTCTTCGCCGATGGGGTCCCCGTCGCCGCGATTTCGGTCGAAACCTACCGCTTGGTGGCGTCGCCCTCGATTTCGGCCATTCCCCTGTTCACTCTGACCGGTTACCTGCTGGCGGAAGGCGGCGCCAGCCGGCGCCTGGTGCGGCTGTTTCGCGCCCTGTTCGCCTGGATGCCGGGCGGTATGGTCGCGGCCGCCACGTTGGTGTGCGCCTTTTTCACCACCTTCACCGGCGCCTCGGGGGTGACCATCCTCGCCCTCGGCGGGCTGCTGCTGCCGGCGTTGGTCGAAAACGGCTACCGCAAACGCTTCTCATTGGGGTTGCTCACCGCCACTGGCTCCATCGGACTGCTGTTCCCGCCGAGTCTGGCGGTGATCCTCTATGCCGTCGTCGCTCATGTGTCGATCCTCGACCTGTTCGTGGCCGGCATCGTCCCCGGCATGATCATGGTCGCCGCCATCTGCCTGTTCGGGTTGCGCGAGGGACTGCGCCACAGCACACCGCGCCCGCGCTTCGAAGCGCGGGAGGCGGTCGCGGCGCTGTGGCAGTCGAAGTGGGAGCTGCTGCTGCCCGTCGTCCTGTTGGCGGGAATTTTCGGCGGTATCACCACCCT
>JAZFQY010000195.1:0-2710 GCA_036445355.1 Alphaproteobacteria bacterium | reverse complement strand
CCAACGTGCCGTGCCCATTACCCCGGTGGATCGGAACGGGTGCGTACGTCGGTTGCTTCCCCATTCCGCGCGGCCTTCCACGAGAGACAGGCGGGTCGGCATCCACGACTTCACTGATCGAAGGCCTGCTCAGGCTTCACTCGCGTTACGGCCCGCTGGATCGCTCAGCCGCCCAAGGCGGCCTTTGTCACGGGGCTTCGAGACGGCCAGTTACCCAACCGCCCCGCTCGTCAGCTACCAGATCAACCGACAACTCTCTGGGTGGCATCTTCCTCCACTGGTGTTCCGCGCCTTCGGGGCGCACTGTCTCCTTATGGCTAGAAGCCGACATCCAGCGTGATCTCGCTTGGCGTCCGCTTCCCGCTCAGAAGCAGACATTGATGTCGTCAAATTGGGAGATCGCGTGTTCGAGGTCCGGTTACCGCTCCAAAGCAGACGCCGTGAGCCTACGCCGCCGATGTCTGGTTCTGACCCGGAGCGGACATTGGCGGCTTGGACATGGTCGTTGGACGCTGCTCCTTCTCCTCGTTTCCAAGGTGATCGAGGAACGTCGCCAGATCGCCTAGCTTCGCGATGATTTCCGGGCTTGTCACGCCTCGTCGGCGCTGTCGAAGGTCTGGATGGCGCCGGCCTCGACCGCCTGCCAATCGACCCCGAGGCCGAGGCCCGGCCCTTCGGGGGCATGGACATAGCCGTCCGGTCCGGTGCGGATGACGTCGTGCATGCAATGCTCGAAGTCGTCGTAGGGAACCGAGTGCTCGAAGTAATCGCAGTTGCCGTAGGCCAGGATGACGTGGAGATTGGCGGCCTGCACCAGGCTGTGGCCCCAGGCCAGAACCTCGACGTTCATGCCGTGCGCCTCGCCCAGGGCCATCGCCTTGCGCAGCGGCGTGATGCCGCCGATGTACTCGGCGTCGACCCGCAGGCTCGACCAGCACCCCATGGCGGCAGCGTGGCGCAGCACGCCGAGGTCGTTGATGGTGGCGCCGGCGGGCAGGATCGGAATGCCGACCTGTCGCCTGAGCTCGGCATAGCCGTCGAGATCGGTGTCCGGCAGCGGCGCCTCAAACCAGACGAAGCCGAGTTGTTCCAGCTCGCGCGCCACGGCCAGGGCCTCGCTCCGCGAATACATCTGCTCGACGTCGAGCATGAAGCGCAGCCCGGAGTCGGCGAATCGTTCGGCCACGGCGCGCACCATCGGCATGTCGCGCTCGGCATCGCACCAGCAGTGGAGCTTTATCGCCCGAAAACCCAACGACTGCATCTCGGCGACATAGTCGTAATAGGCCGGGATGTCGGCGAACACGGGGATGCTGGCATAGGACAGCACCCGGTCGCGCGCACCCCCCAGCATGCGGTAGAGGGGAAGCCCGGCGATCTTGCCAGCCAGGTCCCAGCATGCGGTATCGACCGCCGCCAAGGCCTTCAGGATCTTCGGCGAGTACATCCCGTGAAGCCGCCGCCAGTTGGCCTCGCAGGCGAGCGGCGACATGCCGCGGATCGCCGGCATCATCGTCCGGATGGACTCGGCGATGATGCCGTCGTGGCCATGAGGGTTGCCCGACATCGCCGCGCTGACGCCTTCGCTGCCGTCGCTCGCCGTCAGCCGGAGGAAGGTGATGGTCGTCGCGCCACCGGCCATGTCCCCGTCCCAGGGATGCTGGTGTCGCGGCGAGGCGTAGGCGTAGACACGGATTCGCTCGATCGTGGGATCGCTCATGGGTCCTCCCGGGTCACACCGCCGCGTCGAGGGCGACCTCTTCCCGGCGGAACGGCATGTCCGGGTTCGCCGGCGGCGCGTCGAGTTCCCGCGCCGCCAGGTGGCCATCGTAAACCGCCAGCGCTATGTTCGAGGGCGCGTCGCAGTCACCAATTGCCCGAACGGATTTGATTCCCGCCGCCTGCAATGTCGCCGGATCGTCCGCCAGGGCGCGGTAGAGGCCGTCGGCCGGGTGCCGCGAGGTCACCATGACGACGGCGGCGGCGGCGAGCGTGCGGGGCCGGTCGCTAAAGACGCAGGCAAGCTCGACCTCGCCGTCGCCGACCGCCGCCAGGGTGTGGCTGGTGACGATATCGACCCCGAGCTCGATCAGGCGCGCCTGGATACGGTGCTGCTCCAGGGTGTTTTCGGTCCAGGGCGAGACGCAGGCCGCCGTGGTGACCAGGGTGACGGCGTGGCCGTCGCGGCGCAGTTTCTCGGCCATCACGCCGCCCAGGTAGAAGTTATCGTCGTCGAACAGGACCACCGGCCCCGATACCCCGGCGCCGGCCACGATGTCCTCCGGCGTAAAGACATTCGTCCCGTCGCTGCCGGCGATCGGCGCGCTGTTGGTGACGCCGACGCCATCCTGGCGCCATCGCGCGCCGGTGGCGACGATGACGTGATCGGCGCCGAATTCGAGCACGTTCTCCGGCGTCATGGTGCTGTCGAGGTAGACATCGACGTTGGCCATTTCGCGGATGCGCCCGACCCGCCAGTCGCGGACGCGGGCCCAGGCGGCGAGGCCGGGCAGGCCACTCTCCCAGGTCACACGGCCGCCTAAACCGGTCGTCGCCTCGGCGAAGGCGACCCGGTAGCCGCGTTGTCCCAGGCCGCGCGCCGCCTCGAGCCCGGCCGGCCCGGCGCCGATGACCAGAACGCTGTCGTCCGAGCCCTTGGTGGCGATGACCTCCGGATGCCAGCCGCGCCGCCACTCCTCGCCCACGGTCG
>JAZFQY010000194.1:0-10121 GCA_036445355.1 Alphaproteobacteria bacterium | reverse complement strand
CGACGACGGCGAAGCGCGCGTAGCCCAGCGCCGCCATGACCGCGACCTGGTCCGCCGCCATGGTGCGTTTCGAATAGGCGGAATGCTCCGCGTCACCGGCCGGCTTGCCGCTGTCGCCGTAGCCGCGCAAGTCGGCGCAGACCAGGGTAAACCGATCCGCGAGCAGCGGCGCCAGCCGGTGCCACATGGCGTGGGTCTGGGGGTAGCCGTGCAACAGCAGCATCGGCGGACCGTCGCCGCCGACGCGGGCGAAGATCTCACAGCCTTCGGTCTCTAGCCGCCGCGCCGCGAAGCCGGGAAACAGATCGTCGCTCATCCACGCCTCGATGCCGGTGGGCCGATGAGTGCGAGTGTGCCATAACGGAGGGCCAAGGGACGGAGGACATCGTGGCGGAGACGGCATTGATCGTGGGCGCCGGGCGGGGCTTGAGCGCCGCCCTGGCGCGCTTGTTGGCGCGCGAGGGCATGGACGTGGCGCTAGCGGCGCGCGAGGTGGACAAGCTTGCCGCACTGGCCGAGGAGACCGGTGCCCGCGCCCATGCCTGCGACGCCAGCCGGCCGCAGGATGTCAACGCCCTGTTCGAGGCCCTGGGCCGCGATCTCGGCGTGCCCGACCTCGTCGTCTACAACCCGAGCTTCCGCGTCCAGGGGCCGGTCGCCGAGCTCGACCCGGCGGCGGTGGAGAAGGCGCTGATGGTCACCTGCTATGGCGGCTTCCTGGTGGGGCAGGCGGCGGCGCGGCGCATGCTGGCGCGCGGCAGCGGCTCGATCCAGTTCACCGGCGCCTCGGCCAGCGTCAAGGGCTACGCCAACTCCGCCCCCTTCGCCATGGGCAAGTTCGGCCTGCGCGGGCTGGCGCAGAGCATGGCGCGTGAGCTGGCTCCGAAGAACATCCACGTCGCCCATTTCGTCATCGACGGCGGCATCCTGCCGCCGGGCGGCGATACGCGTGCCGGAGCGCCCGGCGAGGACGACATGCTCCGGCCCGAGGCCATCGCCGAGACCTACCTGCACATCCACCGCCAGCAGCGCAGCGCCTGGACCTGGGAGGTGGAGCTCCGGCCCTGGGCGGAGCGTTTCTAGAGCAGATTCACCGGGTCGAAGAATCGCTCAAGGCGATTCTCATCGACCCGGATCTGCTCTAGGCGCTGTCAGGCGCCGCGCCGCTTTCTAACTGACGGGCCGGCGCATCGATGATGCGCTCTACGTGACCGCGTACACATTCGGCGGTGGCGTGGACCTTTGCGGCGAGGGCGTCGAAATCGGCGACGCCGCCGAGCTCGGCCAGGGCGGCCCTGATCGCCGGCGGCCAGGCCGCCTCGTCGGCCTCGGCCGGCAGCACCAACCTGAGCCAACTCTGTAGGCGCAACCACAGCCGCGTCGCCCCGATCAGCTCGTCGGCCGCCACCGGCGCCAGATGTCCGGCGCGCGCGAGATTGGTGAGCGCCGCCGTCGTGCTCTGGCTCAGCACCGAAGGATCGTCATGGGCATGGCGCAATAGCAAGTACTGGGCGATGAACTCGCAGTCGACCAGGCCGCCACGATAGTGCTTGATTCGCCAGGGGGACTCGGTGTGGTGCTGGGCGTCGATCTTGGCGCGCATGCGGGCGACGGCGCGCAGCAGCGCGTCCGGGTCGCGCTCGACGCTCAGGGCCGTGCGGATCACTACCTCGACGTGCCGCGCCAACGCCGGCGCGGCACTCACCACTCGGGCGCGGGTGAGCGCCAGATGCTCCCAGGTCCATGCCTGCTCCGAGTGATAGCGCGCGAAGGCCGGCAGCCCGGTGGCCAGGGGCCCGGCATTGCCCTGGGGGCGCAGCCGCATGTCGACCTCGTACAGGCGTCCCTCCGAGGTCAAGGCGGTGAGGGAATTGATCAGTCGCTGGGCCAGGCGCTGATAGTAGTGGGCGAGGGTGAGGGGTTTCGGCCCGTCCGAGGTCGCCGCGCCCTCGGGCGCGTCATAGACGAACACGAAGTCCAAATCCGAGCCGGCGGTGAGCTCGCGGCCGCCCAGTTTGCCGAGTCCGATGACCGCGAAGCCGTCGCCGGTGCAGCGCCCGTGCCGGGCCGCGAATTCGGCTTCGACCCGAGGCCGCAGGGTGTCGATGGCGGCGTCGGCGATGTCGCTGAAGGCGATGCCGGCGGCATCGATGTCGATCATGTGGCGTAGGCTCAACACGCCGACTTGAAACTTGGCATCGTTGGCCCAATGCCGGGAGAGGTCGAGAATGTCCTGCATATCGCCGGCGTGCCCGAGCCGCCGCGACAGCTCCTCCGCCATGCCCGTCGCGTCCGCCGGCGCCTCGAAGAAGGAGCGGTCGAGTACGCCGTCGAGCAGCAGCGGGTTGCGGCTCAACCACTCGGCCAGGCGCGGCGCCGCGCCCATGATCTCCGCCAGCAGGTCGAGAAGGCTCGGGTTGGCGAGGAACAGGGAGAACAGCTGCACGCCGGCGGGCAGATTGGCGAGGAACGCGTCGAATCGGTGAAACGCCTGGTCCGGCGCCGGGGTCGCCGCCAGCGCCTCCAGGAGCTGGGGCATGAACTCGGTCAGCAGCTCCCGCGCTCGCGTCGAACGCGTGGCGCGATAGCGGCCGTGATGCCATCCGCGCACGACTGCTGATACCGACGCCGGGTCCTCGAATGCCATCTCGGCCAGGGTTGCCAGGGTCTCGGGGTCGTGCTCGCCGCCGGTGAAGACCAGCTTGCCGCGGCCACCAAGTGCCGGCGCCTCCTCGAATAGATCGCCGTAATGGCGCTCGACGGTGCGCAAGTGGCGCAGCAGCTCGGCGCGAAAATCCTCGGCCTCGTCATAGCCGAGGAAGGTCGCGGTCGCGGCCACCCCCGCTCGCTCGGCCGGCAATCTGTGCGTCTGCCGGTCGTCCACCATCTGCAGGCGATGCTCGAGGCGGCGCAGGAAGCGGTAGGCCGCCGCCATCTCCGCCGCCGCCGGTGCCGCCACCCGGCCAGCCGCCGCTAGGTCACGTAGGGCGTCGAGCGTGCCCGCGGCGCGCAGGCCGGGCTCGCGGCCGCCCCAGATCAACTGCTGGGTCTGGACGAAGAACTCGATCTCGCGAATGCCGCCGCGCCCGAGCTTGATGTCGTGCCCTTCGATGGAGACGGTGCCGCCGCCCCGGTGGCTGTGGATCTGGCGCTTGATCGAGTGGATGTCATCGATGGCGGCGAAATCCAGATGCTTGCGCCAGACATAGGGCATGAGCCGGCCGAGAAAGGCGGCGCCCGCCTCCTTGTCGCCGGCTACGGGGCGGGCCTTGATCATGGCCGCCCGCTCCCAATTCTGGCCCATGCTCTCGTAATAGGTCTCGGCGGCGACCACGGGCAGGGCGAGCGGCGTCGCGCCCGGGTCCGGCCGCAGCCGCAGGTCGGTGCGGAAGATGTAGCCGTCCTGCGTGCGCTCCTCGAGCATCTGCACCAAGTCGCGGGTCAGGCGCACGAACACCCCCTGAAGCTCGCCGGGCGCCGCGGCGTCGATGCGGTCGGGATCGAACAGGACGATGAGGTCGATGTCGCTGGAGTAGTTCAGCTCGTGGGCGCCCAGCTTGCCCATGCCCAGGATGACGAGGCCGCAGCCGCGCTCGGGCTCCGTCGGGTCGGTCAGGCGGACGACGCCGCGCTCGTGCAGCTTGCCGAGAAGCCAGCCGGCGGCGGCCGACAGGGCCGCATCGGCAATCCGACTGAGCGCCCCGGTCACCACCTCCAGCGGCCACAGGCCGAGAATATCGGCGACGGCGACCGTCAGTGCGGCCTTGTGTTTGGCTCGGCGCAAGGCAGACATGAGGTCGGGCCGGTCGATGGCGTTGGCCGCAAGGCCGGCAATTTCGTATAGAATCCCGTCGATCGCCGCATCCGGTCCGGCCTTACACAACTCGAGCGTGAACCCCATATCGCGGGTCAGGCATTGGCCGAGATAGGGGCTGTTGCCGTACAGTGCCTGCAGTAGGCGGCGGCCCGAGGGGTCCGCATGCAGCGCGCGGGCAAAGCGCGCCAATTCGGCGTTCCGGATGCGCTCGGCGGCCTCGAGCCACCGATCCAGCCCCAGCGCCGCCCGCCGTGTGTCGCTCGCGCGCGGGATGCGCTGCGGCTCTGTAAGGATCGAAAAAGACATGGGCAGCCGAATTGAATTGCCGCACACTGCGGCAGCGCCCGGGACCGGTCAAGAGCGCCCGGCGCGCCTCCACCGCTGGCGCGAGTTGGATGCATAGGACCGTCACTCGCTTCCTCATTCAGTCTTTTGCCGCGGCGGTTTTCGGCGTCGGTCTGCTGGCCGGCCTCCTGGTTTGGCAGCTCGCCCAAGGACCGATACGGCTGCAGTTCCTCACGCCCTACATCGAGGCGGCGCTCAACCCGCCGGGCCAGGCGTTCGCGGTGCGCCTGTCGCACACGCTGCTGACCTGGGCCGGCTGGGAGCGGACCCTCGACGTTCGTGCCGTCGATGTGCGCGTGACCGGTGCCGACGGGCGGCTCGTCGCCAGCATTCCGCAGCTTTCCCTCGGCCTCAGCGCCAGGGCCCTGTTTCGCGGCATGCTGGCGCCGAAGAGTCTGGACGTGATCGGCGCCCGCTTGCGCCTGGTGCACACCGAGGACGGTCAGCTCAGCCTCGGCCTCGGGCGGCGGAACGGCGAGCCGCGACCCGAAGGCGATACGACCGAGTTTGCGCGCAGCCTGCTGGCGGAGCTGTTGCGCTCGCCGGACCCGACCAAGGCGACAGGATACCTATCCCGACTGAGCGTGATCGACGCGGAGCTCATAGTCGAGGATCGCGGCCGCAATGTCTTCTGGACGGCGCCGAGCGCCAATATTTCCCTCGTGCGCGACGAAGCGGGCATCCGCGCCCGCGCCCGCTTGGAGGTGGCGATCGACGGCCTGCGCGGCAAATTCGAAGCCCTGGCGACATATGCCGCCACTACGGGCGATCTCGGTCTCACCCTGGTGTTCGAAAACGCCGCCCCGCCGTTGCTCGCCTCCATCGAACCGGCCTTGGCCGAACTGCGGCGCCTGGACCTGCCGCTCTCGGGCACGGTGGCGCTCGCGCTCGACGCCGGCTTTCGGCCCACCGCCGTGACCTTCGACCTCGCCGGCGGCGCCGGAACCGTGGCGCTGCCCGAATACTACGCCCGACCGGTGCCGGTGGACGGTCTCGAACTACGTGGCCGGCTGCTGGACGGCGGTGAGCGTCTGATCCTGGACCAGGCGCGCATGGACTTTGGCGGTCCGACCGTCGACCTTCGCGCGGCGGCGTCGCGGGTAGGGGAACGCATTGCCTTCGACCTGCAAGGCGAGGCCAATGGCATCCCGGCCAACGATCTCGGGACCTTGTGGCCCAAGGGCCTGGCGGACGGCGCGCGCAAATGGGTGACCGCCAATCTGCACGACGGCACCTTCGAGCGCGCGACCCTGCGTCTGTCCGGCAGCGCGCCGGTGGACGACTGGTCGGCCCTATCCATCGACGATCTCGGCGGCACGCTCGAGGCGGGCGGCATGCGCGTGCACTATCTGCGGCCGATGTCGCCGGTAGTGGGCGCCCGAGCTCGCGCCGAGTTCGATCGCCGGCACATATTGATCTCGGTCGACGCCGGCACCCTCGACGAGCTGCGCGTCGAGCGCGCCACCATCGACTTGGTCAATCTCGACCGGCCTCCGGGATGGGCCGATATCAACGTCACGGTCACAGGACCAGTGGCCGACGCGCTGCGTCTGATCGACGAGCCGCCATTGCACTACGCCGATACCCTCGGGTTCGACCCCGTGGGCATCGCCGGTCAGCAGCGCACGAATCTGGTGATGCGGGTGCCGTTGCGCGAAAAGCAGGGGCACGCCGGCGTCGAGGTCGCGGCTGCCTCCAGCATCATCGACTTTGCCAGCGAGCGGGGCGTTTTCGGACAGCCGGTTCGCGACGGCCGCCTGACCCTGAAGGTCGACAAGACGCGCCTGACCGTGAGTGGCAACCTGGCCGTCGCCGGCGCTCCCATGCAGGTGAGTTGGCAGCACAATTTCACCGACGGCGCCGAATTTCTCAGTCGCTACGAAATCAAGGGCCTGGTCGACGAGGCGGCGCGGCAGCGCTCGGCGTTCGCGGCGGTGCCTTTCCTGCAAGGTCCCTTCGGCATCGAACTCACCTATACCGAATATCCGGGTGGCATAGCACAGGGCCTGGCGCGCCTCGACCTGACGAACGCTACGGTCGACCTCGGGCGGGCATCGTGGCGCAAGGGTCCCGGCGTGCCCGGGCGCGGTTACGCCGAATTCATTATCGAGAACGGACGGCTGTCCCGGGTTCCCATCTTCGACCTCGCCGCCGGCAGCCTGCTCGCCCAGGGAACGGCGGAATTCACGCCCACCGGCCTCAGGCGCATCGCCTTCCGACGCTTGGCGTTCGGGGAGACCGACATCAACGGTACCGCCGAACTGGGCGAGGATGGCGCCTACAACGTGCTCCTGGCGGGCAGGCGCCTCGATCTGCGGCCGATATTCGACGGGGACGACGGAGATGACGAAAGCGGCGAGACTTCGCCTGCGCCACCGTTCAGCGTCACGATCACCCCGGTGGCGCCCCTCGCCCTCGTCCGGCTGGGCGACGATACTACGCTGGCCAACGTGGTCGGGTCCGTGCGCCACGATGGCGAGGACTGGCGCTCCGCCTCCATCGAAGGCGAGTTGAGCGAAGGCGGCAGGCTCACCATTCGGCTCACCGAGCGCGACAGCGGCCGCGATCTGAGTGTCGTCGCCGAGGACGCGGGCGCGCTCCTGCGCGCCACCAAGCTGCACCGCGAGGTCGAGGGCGGCCGGCTCGAGATCGAAGGCGTCTATGACGATCTGGTGCCCGGCAAGCCCCTCGTCGGGCGCGCCCTGATGACCGATTTTCGCGTGCACAAGGCGCCGGTCCTGGCGACGATTCTGACGCTCAGCTCGCTACCGGGCATCATGGACACCCTGGGCGGCAACGGCATCGCGTTCAGCCGGCTGGAGCTACCGTTCCGGTTGACAGATGCCCGGCTCGAGATCATCGACGCCAAGGCCCGCGGCTCCGACCTCGGTATCAGCGGCGCCGGCGTCATCGACTTGACCACGGACCAGATCGACTTTTCCGGCGACGTGGTGCCCGCCTACACCATCAACGGGCTCTTGGCCAAGATACCGCTCCTGGGCCAGCTCATCGCCGGCGGACAGGACGGCATCTTCGCCGCCGCCTACAAGGTCACGGGACCCGTCGACGACCCGAAGGTCAGCGTCAACCCGCTGACCGTATTCACGCCGGGCATCATCCGCAGCGTCTTCGGCGTCTTCGGCAGGCCCTCGCCGCTCGATGGGCAGACAACGCCAAGTGGGGAGCCGGTGGACGGGCCCTAGTAACTACTATCTATGATAGTTGGTACTAGATCGGCCGCACGAGCGCGTGGCGCTTCTTGCCGGCGGAGAGCTTGATCAACCCCTCGGCGCCGACATCGGCCAGGGTGACCTGCCGATTCTCGTCGTCGATGGCGTCGTCGTTGAGACGGCCGCCGCCGCCGCGGATGAGCCGCCGCGCCTCGCCACTGGTCCGGGTCAGGCCGGCGCGGGCAAAGAGCGCGAAGGCGGCGATGCCGTCCTCGAGCTCGCTCCTGGCGACGTCGACGGTTGGCAGGCCGGCGTCGATGCCGGCACCCTCGAAGGTCTCGCGCGCCGTGTCCGCCGCCGCCGCCGCCGCCTCGGCGCCGTGGCATAGGCGCGTCGCCTCGGTGGCGAGGATCTTTTTCGCGTCATTTATCTCCGCCCCTTCGAGCGCTTCCAGACGCGCGGTTTCCTGCATCGGCAGCTCGGTGAACAGGCGCAGGAACCGGCCGACATCCGCGTCCTCGGTATTGCGCCAAAACTGCCAGTAGTCGTAGGCGGAAAGCCGGTCCGGGTTGAGCCAGACGGCGCCTTCGGCTGACTTGCCCATCTTGGCACCCGAGGCGTTGCAGATCAGCGGCGATGTCAGGCCGTAAAGCTGCGCCTCCTCGATGCGGCGCGCCAAGTCGATGCCGGCGACGATGTTGCCCCACTGGTCGGAGCCGCCCATCTGCAACACGCAGCCGTAGCGCTTGTTGAGCACCGTGAAGTCGTAGGCCTGCAGCACCATGTAGTTGAATTCGAGGAAGCTGAGGGGCTGCTCCCGATCCAGGCGCAGCTTTACTGACTCGAAGCCGAGCATGCGGTTGACCGAGAGGTGACGGCCCACCTCGCGCAGGAAGGGAATGTAGCGCAGCTCGTCCAGCCACGCGGCGTTGTTGACCATCACCGCGCCGGTCGCGCCGTCGCCGAATTCGAGGTAGCGGTCGAAGATGCGCCGGATGCCGGCTATATTCGCCTCGATGGCCTGGTCGCTCAGGAGCCGGCGCACGTCGTCGCGGCCCGAGGGATCACCGACCTTGGTGGTGCCGCCGCCCATCAGTACGATCGGCCGGTGCCCCGTCTTCTGTAGCCAGCGCAGCAGCATGATCGAGACCAGATGGCCCACATGCAGGCTATCGGCGGTGGCGTCGAAGCCGATATAGGCGATAACAGACTCACGCGTCGCCAAGGCGTCGAGGCCCTGCAGATCGGTGCACTGATGCAGGAAACCGCGCTCGACGACCGTGCGCAGGAAGTCCGATTTCAGCTTGGTCATTGGGGAACCGCGTCCTGCCTTCGGATCGGTGTCGGACGAAGGTCCGCCGCCCTTGCCGGGCGCGTCGTCGTTTAGCACAATCGCGCGCCCCCCCACAACGCGGACCCGGCGCCATGGCCAAGTTCGAGCCCCTGAACGCTGTCGGCCTGATGAGCGGCACCTCCATGGACGGGGTCGACGCCGCGCTCCTGCGCACCGATGGCGAGACCGTGATCACGCCGGGGCCGGCCCTGACCCTGCCCTATGGGCCGGTGATCCGCGAGCGCCTGCGCGCCATCCTCGGCGGGCGCGGGCCGGTCGACGAGGTGGCGCGGGAGATTACCCTGATCCACGGCGAGGCGGTTGCGGCCCTGCGCGCGCGCGCGGCCGTAGCCGACATCGACGTGATCGGCTTTCACGGCCACACCATCCTGCACGACCCGGCGCGGCGCCGTACCTGGCAGATCGGCGACGGCGGCCTGCTGGCACGCGAGACCGGCACCGTCGTGTTCGACGATTTCCGAGCCGCCGACATCGCCGCGGGGGGCGAGGGCGCGCCGCTGGCGCCGGTCTATCACGCCGCTCTGGCGCGCGGGCTGGAGCGGCCCCTCGCGGTGCTCAACCTGGGCGGTGTCGCGAACCTCACCTGGATCGGCGCCGGCGAGAACGAGCTGATCGCCTTCGACACCGGGCCGGGCAACGCGCTGCTCGACGACTGGGCGGCCGGCCGGACGGGGATGCCGTACGACCGCGACGGCGCGTTGGCGGCGCGCGGGCGGGTCGACGCGGCGGCGTTGGCGGTGCTCCTCGACCACCCCTACTTCGCGCGGCCACCGCCCAAGTCGCTCGACCGCGGCGCCTTCGACCCGGCGCCGGTGGCGGGGCTGGGCGCCGCCGACGGCGCCGCCACCCTCGCCGCCTTCACCGCCGCCGCCGTAGGCCGCGCGCGCGTCCACCTGCCGGTGCCGCCGGTGCGTTGGCTGGTATGCGGCGGCGGCCGCCATAACCCGGTGCTGATGCGGATGCTGGCAGAGCGCACGGGGGCAGTCGTCGCGCCGGTGGAAGCGGCGGGCTGGGATGGCGACGCGCTGGAGGCGCAGGCCTTCGCCTATCTGGCGGTACGCAGCCTGCGCGGGCTGCCGCTTACCCTACCCGGCACCACCGGCGTTGGCGCGCCGCTCACCGGCGGCCGGCGCCACGCACCGCCGGCACAAGACTAGAGCCTTTCCCGCGGTCCATTCTCGCCGCGTGCGTTACGCCGGCAACCCGTCGTTGCGGGCGTCTAGATACTGGTCGACGTGCTGTTCAAGGCTATCCAGTTTCGACTGGAAGAAGTGGTTGGCGCCCTCGACGACGCGGTAGTCGATCAAGGTGCTGCGCTGCTTGGCCAGGCGCTCGACAAGCTGGGCCACCGAATCCACGGGCACGAGTTCGTCGTCCTTGCCGTGCAGGATCAGACCCGAGGCCGGGCACGGGGCGAGGAAGGTGAAATCGTACA